>CAYZLC010000121.1:0-2356 GCA_964479365.1 uncultured Dehalococcoidia bacterium | reverse complement strand
CGCCGGGGGTGGAGGTAGGGCCTGCCGGCGCCTCCTTTCCACCGCAGGACGCAGTGATTGCTGCTGCCAGCGCGCTCATTATCAGGCATCCCCGGAGGCCCCGTCGCATGGAGCCCTTAGTCGCCTACCGCCGTCGGACCAACGTAAAGATCATCGTAGTAGACGTCTGCCTCTGATGGGCTTCCCGGTTCTTTCGAATCCCAGCGTACTTCGAACAGGATGCGGAGCTTGTCGAACCCCACAGGCGCGGCGCCCCACAAGCTCTCGAAGTCTTCTTTGATGTTCCTCTCAAAGGATATCCACTCGCCGAGCACGGGTTCCTCACGGGTTATGAACACGAAGTGCGCATTGGCAATGGCGAAAGGCGGGCTGTTGATCCCGGCCAGGGGATAACGGATCTGGTGGTTCGGAAAGGGTACTCCCTGTGAATCCTTGGGCGCGTTGTCGGATGCGAAAGCGATTACCACGAACTGCAGATACTGCCTCGTCGTGCCCTTGTTCCAGTGACCGACCCGGTAGTACCCGCGCACTACCTCCGGGAACTCCGCCGGAGTGACCTCCTGCACCAGGTAGTACACCTTGGCGTTGCCCTGTTCCTCGGCCGGGTCGCGCATGCCCAGATGGGCGCTCGCTTTCCCGGAGTGCGCCACCTCCTCCGTGCGGACAAAGTGTAGCTCCGGGTCTGGGTTCACGGCGGCCGTCATCGCCAGCCAGGGTTCGGAGCCATCCTCGATCCCCGGGTTGATGAACAGGTTCGCGGCGCCATCCGGCGGATTGGTTGAGCCATCCGGCTCGCCCCCGCAGGACGACGCGATTAGCAGCAGCCCCGGCGCCACGAGTAGGGCCGCCAGCTTAGACCAGGGTAGCCGGGCCAGAGCTGCCACTCCTGAATCGTAAGATGCCGCCCCCGAAGGCGCAAATGAAGCGGACCGAAGGGCGTTCGCTCCAGTGTTAGCGTTTTGAGAGGTATTCCCCCCGAAAAACACCTTGACAGGATTATGTTCAGAGGCTATACAATACCGAAATGTCCGAATGCGCGATCCGCCGCCGGCTACATGGGCCTCCGGCGGGGTCGCGATAAGCCCGCAAGCCTCGATTCGGCAGCCCAGAAGTGGAGGGTCTCGTAATGACACGTCCAAAGTGGGGAGTTCTCGTCCCGGTCGCGTTGGCCGTCTCAGTGGTGCTCATTGCGGCTGCGCTTTTTCAGAGCGGCGCCTCAGTTGATGCCCAGGCCGGTGACACCGTCGACCAGGTGTCCATTGATGTCGGCCCTCCCGGCGTGAACCAGGGCGTCTTCGACAACGGCAGGCCTGCTGTGGCTGACCGCAACGGCGACGCCGTGGTGGACGCCGAAGGCGCGCCGCCCGCACCGAGTGGCGTTTGCGGCAATGGCCTGGATGACGACAACGACCCCACCGACAATGATGGAGATACCCTGCCGGACGTACCCCCGGACAACGTTATTGACGACGGTTGCCGGCTCCCGCTGACCGTCCGCGAGACGTGCATCAACATCATCGACGACGACACGCTAAACGCTGACGAGGATAGTCTTGTCACACTCCAGGACCGGGCCGTAATCGATATTACGATAGGGCAGCAGCCGGGCAGCGGCGGGGGAGTCCCCGCCTCCCGGCTGATGAGCGCCTGGCAGTATAGCGTGCAATGGAACGTCGACGTGATAGATGTGGACGTACAAGCGAACGCGTTCCTGATCCTGGTCGCCGGCGGCGGGGCGCCCTTTACAGCTGTAACGCCGGCGCTCCCGGTAACGATACCGCCGGCCACCTTCGCCGTAAGCGACGGCGGTCCCAAGGAGAGCGGTAACGGCGTCCTGTCCCGCGTCACGATCGAGGGCAACGCCCCCGGCCTGGCCAACCTCACCCTGATCGACGTCTCCGTCCAGGACCAGAACAACATACCGATCACCGTGAACCAGCTGAACGGGGCGCAGGTGGCCGTGAGCAAGGACGGCCCTGACGCCGGCACGGTGATCGGCGACTCTCCAGGCGAACAGTTCCAGTGCAGCGGCGGAGCCACAGCGACAGCGACGGCCACCCCTGCAGCCGCGACACCGACAGCAACAGCCACTGCGACACCGACAGCAACAGCCACCCCCACTCCGACGGCGACGCCAACGGCGACGGCGACACAAGCGCCGGGCACGCCGACGGCGACCCCGACAGCCACGGCGACGCCAACGGCGACACCAACACAGCCGCCGGGCACGCCGACGGCAACAGCGACAGCCACGGCGACGCCAACCGCGACACCGACACAGCCGCCTGGCACGCCGACCGCTACGGCGACAGCCACCGCGACGGCGACGCCGACTGCGACACCGATGCCGGTGCAG
>CAYZLC010000120.1:0-5649 GCA_964479365.1 uncultured Dehalococcoidia bacterium | reverse complement strand
AGCGAGCCGGCGAGGCTGGCGGTATGCGACATAACGGCGCGCGTGCCGGTAGCCGTGCGCCCGCCCTTCAGGACAACGAGCGGCTTCGCGGCGGCGGCGCGGCGAATGGCGCTGACGAAGCGGCGGCCGTCCTTCACGCCCTCGATGTAGGCGCAGATGACCTCAGTCTTAGGATCGTCCGCGAGGTACGTGAGTAGTTCGCTCTCATCAATATCGGCGGCGTTGCCGTAGCTGACGACCTTGGAGAAGCGGATGCCGCGCACGGCGGCGGTGTAGACCATTTCGCCTGCGTTGCCGCCACTCTGAGAGATGAAGCCGACCGGCCCCGGCTCCGTTGGAAAGCCCGGCATAAAAGCCAGCTTTGATTCAGGTACGTAGAGGCCCATGCAGTTCGGGCCGAAGACGCGGATGCCGGCGCCCGTCAGGCGTCCGACGACCTCCGCCTCGAGGTCGGCCATCTCGGCATCGCCGGTCTCGCGGAAGCCGGCGGTGAAGAAGTGGACGCTGCGCACGCCCTTTTCGACGCAATCCTCCACGAGTCTCGGGACGATGTGCGCCGGCACGCTGGAGATAACGTGGTCGACCGGGCCGTCGATATCGAGGATGCTGACGTAACACTTGAGCCCCTCGATCTCTGGGTACTTCGGGTTCACGGGGTAGACGGCGGGGAAGCCGAGCTCCATCAGTGAGAGAAGGAAGCCCATGCCCACGCCGGCGAAGCCGGGCTGCTGCGTGGAGACGCCGGCGATGGCGACGGAACGCGGGTGGAAGATGGAGTCGAGCGAGGGCGGGGCTTTGGGTTCAGCGGTGGTCATAGGCTTAACCTGACGTAAACGTGAGGGTTGGCTCCGATTCTAACAATGGCTCAATTTCGGGTCAAACGAGAAATCCGGGCGATTGGGCGGAACGTATGATTGACAAGCAAGTCACGGCGTGATAAACCGTCACCTATCAGGACTCGCTTAAGAGGGGGTGCGAGCATGCGGCAACTTCTCGTAACAGGCCTCGCGATGGGGCTCGTCGCGGCAGCGGCGACGTTTGTCGTTGTCCACGACTT
The DNA here is from genome assembly GCA_964479365.1 of uncultured Dehalococcoidia bacterium. Classification (GTDB taxonomy): domain Bacteria; phylum Chloroflexota; class Dehalococcoidia; order SM23-28-2; family RBG-16-64-32; genus CF-163. The sequence goes on along the minus strand of CAYZLC010000120.1, from coordinate 4,592 downwards.
ACCAGAGTCAGTGGAGGCGAACCATTCAGCGCCCGGGGGCGTTGACACGCACATAGTCCACGTCCACGACAACTACTTCCATCCCGAGCCGCTCACAGGCCCTTGGCCGGACCATACCGCGGCACAGGGGGACTGCCAGGGTGCAGCACCCATGCCACAGTGCGATATGGCCATGAACATCGAGGTCGGCGACAGCGTAGAGTGGTGGACCAAGCCCCCCTTCCATGCGATGTCGCACACGGTAACCGAGTGCACAAGCGGCACGTTTTTGACTTGCGGCGCGGCAGTCGATCCGGCCAACCCGATCGGTGATTCCGGGGTCTTCGCCGGCGGCGCCGTCGTCAACACCTTACGGTACGGGCCGATCACCTTCACGGCTCCCGGCACCTACTACTACCTCTGTAACGTTCATCCGTTGGACATGCGGGGTCGCATCACCGTCACGGGACCTACTCCCACTGCCACCCCGTTCGGGACCCCGACTCCGCACCCGGGGACCGGAAATCCGCCGGCGGTGGGCGGGCACGCTGGTCTTGTCGGACAGGGGGCAGGCACGCCGGCGGTGGCGGCGGACTCCGGAGCCGGCGGAACGGCGATCGCGCTCGTGGCGATTGCGACCGCTGTCGTCCTGGGCGCCATCGGCGGGACGAGTCTATGGCGGCGCTCGGCGCGGAGCCGGGTTGTCATCGAGGACGATCGAGAGGACCCCGTCTAACGAAAAGTCAGCCTTAACCGGGCGTCTGTAGTTGCCTTCCCGGTCGGGCAAGACTGCCGTTCACACCCCTCGCCGCCACCAGATTCCTTCGCGGCGAAACGCGTCGTTCGTTTGAGACCGTGAGCGGCGCTCAGAATGACAGATAGGACGTCAGTCGATCTCTAGTTCGCGCTTGATGTCGCGGACGGCGTCTACCATGACCTGGAGCTTGGCCTCAGCCTCTTCCGTAGTGCGGGTCTTGAGTCCGCAGTCTGGATAGATCCAGAGACGCTCCGGCGCAAACAGCTTGAGGGTGCGGCGGATGCCGTCTTTGACATCGTCCACGTCCTCAATGAAGCGGGTATGGATGTCCGTAACGCCGACGCCGAGGTCCTTTCCGCTGTCGTACGGAGTCTGCTCCATCATCTTGAGGTATTCGAAGTCCGTGTTCATGAACGCGAGATGGATCTGCTTGACGGGCAGGCGCAGCATGTCCGGGTAGATCCTTTCGACCTCCCCGTAGCAGATGTGAGTGTGGAACTCGGCGTCGATTCCGTCGACGGTGAGGTGCATTGCTTCGACGGCGAGATCGAAGTCTTCATTGGGCCGTGTGTGGATGGCGGGCTCGTCGATCTGGATGTACTTCGCGCCCGCCTTGACCAGCTCCTCTACTTCGCGGTGGATGATGCGTGCCATGTCGAGGACGGCCTCGCGACGCGAAGGGTAGTGCTCGTCGAACGACCACTCGACCATCGTGTAGGCCCCGGTGAGCATGCCCTTGACCGGACGCTCCGTGAGGCCCTGAGCGTAGCGCCACATATCGACGGTCATTGGGCCGGGCCAGGTGAGCTTGTCAACGATGATCGGCTTGTGGTAGTAGCGGTTGCCGTAGGAGCGGACAAGGCCGCCGAGCTTCATGCCGCCGATCGGGTTGCCGCCGGGCTCGCCGGCGAAGTAGGCGACCATGTCGCCGCGCTCCATCTCCCCGTGGACGAGCACATCGAGTCCGATGCGCTCTTGGCTGCGGATCCAGTACTCGGTCGCCTGGCGCTCGAGCTTGCCGAGCTCCGCGCGATCGATTTTGCCCTGGGAGAACTGCGTCCTCGCCTGGGCAAGGTAATCGGGCTTGGGGTAGGAGCCTACGGCGTTTGTGGTTAGTGCCATCGCTGACCTTCCGATTTCTGCCTTCTCGGTCTGGGTCTGTCCACGTACCATTATGCCGGAACTCCTTCCGCGAGTCGGGCTCCTTGCACCATTACTTTGAGTTTTTCGAACGCGACCTCCCTCGGGAGGTATTCGAGGCCGCAGGAGGGGTTGACATAAATCTTCTCCGGTGGGATCGACTCGGAAAGGCGACGAATCGACTCCTCGATCTGCTCCAGGGACTCGATCCTTGTGTTGCGACCGTTGACGATGCCGGCGCCGAGCTTCTTGTCGAAGCGGACCTTTTTCAGCGCCTCCCAGTTGTCCCGGCCGGAGACAAAGTCCAGACCGATCGTGTCGACGGGCAGGTCGAGGAGGGTAGGGAGGATGCCATCGGCGCTGCCGAACCACATGTAGACGGCTGTCTCCGCTTGCACGCCGTCCAGCATACGGGCTAGCGCGCGGCAAAAGAGGTCAATGTCGTCCTTGTTGAAGACGATCACGGGGTCGTTTACCTGGATGATCGGCGCGCCCGCCTGCGCCAGAGCCTGCACCTCGTTGCGCAACTCCTCAGCCAGCGCCATCGCCAGCTTCTCACGGCTGCCGTAGTGCTTGTCGAGCGACAGAGTCGCGAGTGTGTATGGCCCGGTGATGATCGCCTTGACGGGCCTCGGGCTGTTCTCGGCGGCGAAACGGTAGTCCCGGACCAGGATCGGCGCCCGCCAGGAGATCGCCCCGGCGATCTCGGCCTCGCGGTAGTAGGTGTTGGTGTCAAGGTAGCGCTGGAGAGCGCCGATCTCCACGTTGCCGAGCCTGCGCATGATATAAGTCTGATCGTCGTCCCAGCGCACTTGCCCGTCGGTGATGATGTCGACCCCGGCCTCGACCTGCTCCTGGATCGCCTCGATGGTGACTTCGTCCTCGATCCGGGCGAGCTCCTCGTGCGTGATCTCACCGCGGTCGCGCCGGTTGATCGCCTGCCGCAGCCGGGCGGGCCGGGGTCGGTTCGGTGTCTTGGGGTAATTGCCTGCGACGGTTGTCTGCATGATTGTCCTTTCGAGGCCTGACGTGGGGTTTCGGTGAAAGCACAGGATCAGGCGGTTCGCTGTTAGTCCCTCAGCATCTTTCTAGCATGCGGTCGCGTGCGGGTCAAACAAGAAACGATATGTTCGCACTATATCTGTTATGGTAGGTCGTACTCGCGTAGAACGCGCGTGGCAGCGCGCGGTCTGCGCCGGTTCCTCAGGCCGGGGGACGCTTACCGAGCGGGAGTCGCCGCTGTTGAGCGCCCGAAATTGCCAGCCCAAAGAGCCGGTGCTACACTGGATGTGATTGGGGGAACCATCCGAACGCTCTTCTCAGTTCGTAACTACTTCAAAGGTAGACGGCGGCCAAAGTGGCCGCCCTTTATGTCAATCCGGACTGAAATCGAGGTGACTCGCTGATGTGGAAGTCTATGAAGCTGGGAATGGCCGGCCTCGGGCTGGCCTTGATCATTCTGATGGTCGGCGTCGTTGGCTACGCCGTCGGCGACACCAGCGCCGGCGGGAGCGGGACCGGCGTAACAAATTCTCGTCCAGCGCCGGAGGGCGCCAGTGAAGGCTACAACATCCTCGATGAGATAGAGGGCATTCTTGAAGAAGACTTTGTCAATCCGGACGCCGTAGACCCGAATATCCTGCACAGGGGCGCTATCGACGGCCTGATCGAGGCGTTGGCGGACCCGCACACCGTTTACATATCTCCGGAAGACTTCGCGACCGGCATCGATATCATCTCCGGGGCGTTCGAGGGCATCGGCGCGCAAGTGGACCAGGACCCCGTGACCGGCGAGATCGTCATCGTCGCGCCCTTCCGCGGCTCGCCGGCCGAAGCGGCGGGAGTTCTCCCGGGGGACGTGCTCGTCTCCGTAAACGGCGAGTCTGCGGAGGGTTGGAGCGTCGCGGACGCGGTCAAGAAGATCCGTGGACCCCAGGGGACAGACGTCACGATCGGCATCAGGCATTCTGATCAGACCGAGCAAGAGCTGACAATCGAGCGAGCTACGATCGAAATCCCGACGGTCTTCGCGGACGAAGTTCGAGGGCAGGATGGGAATCCCATCGAGAACCTCGCTTACCTGGAGATCCAGCAGTTTACCGAGCAGACACCGGGGGACCTGGACCGGGAGCTTGGCCGTATCGTCGACGCCGGCTACGAGGGCTTGATTCTGGACCTGAGGCGGAACCCCGGTGGCGGCCTCGACGCCACGGTAGACGTGGCGGACATGTTCCTGGACGACGGCATCATAATCACGCAGGTGGACCGCGACGGCCAGGAGACGGTCTACGAAGCGAAGCCCGGTGCGAAGGCCGGCGACCTGCCGGTCGTGGTGCTGGTGGGCCCCGGCTCCGCCAGCGGCTCCGAGGTCTTGGCGGCGGCCTTACGGGACCACGGCCGGGCCACGCTCATCGGCGAGAAGACGTTCGGCAAGGGCTCTGTGAACCACATCCGAAACCTCTCCAACGGCGGCGCGCTTTACGTCACCATCGCCCGCTGGCGAACACCGAACGGCGAACTCATAGAGGGAGTCGGTCTCGAGCCAGACGTCGCGGTGGCGCTTACTCCGGAGGACGTCGAAGCCGCTCGCGACCCGCAGCTCTTCGCAGCGATCGACTTCCTGCAGGGCGGCGCGCAGGCACAGAACACACAGGCTGGCAACTAGCAGGGTTTATGTAAAGCCCTTCCCTGCCGGGGCATGTTGGGCGAGAAGACA
>CAYZLC010000119.1:4464-5708 GCA_964479365.1 uncultured Dehalococcoidia bacterium | reverse complement strand
CCACGGGTACTTCGCGCCGTCAACGCCGCCGCGCGCCGCCTTCTCCCACTCAGCCTCGGTCGGCAGCCGGAACTTGCTCCCATCAAAGCCGCTGCGCCAGTCGCAGTAGGCCGCGGCGTCGAACCAACTCACGCCGACGGCGGGCTGACGAGGATGGTTGAAGGCGGGATCGTCCCAGAAGCGGGGCCGCTCGTGGCCACTGGCGGCGAGGAAGGCGGCGTAATCCTCGTTCGTGACGGGAAATACGGCCATGCGGAACGCGGACAGCGTCGCGCGATGCGCCGGGCGTTCGTCGGGACGCCCATTGTCATCGCCCATCGTGAATGCACCCGCAGGTATGAGGACGGTCTCGATCTGCTCAACTGGAGTCGCCACAAGGGCGATTGTACATGCCTCGGAATGTATCCCGGACGCAGTGAGGCTGCCAACAGCCCTACGGTTCGCCCACCCATCGATCCGTTCACCCGCCCTATCCGTTGTGAGTTTCGTCGCGCCTCCTACACTCGCAGCGAAAGCTCCCAAAGGTCGTCCAACTCCCCCGAATCATCCTGCCCGCCGAACACGATCATACTGTTGCTGTCGGCAAGCCAAACGGCGTCATGGCCGAAACGCGGGGACGGCCCTTCTCCCTGGACAGGCACCTCCGCCCACAACCCACCGGGCAGAAGCCACCAGAGGTCGTTCCTCGGCCCGCCTTCCGTGTTCCCTCCGAACAACATGTTGAGAGAGCCCGTATGCACTATGGCATAGAAGTTGCGCGGTGAAGGCCTTGGCTCCGTCTTGATCTCCGTCCACCCGTTGGAATCAAGCGCCCACAGATCGCCCAGGAAGGGACGGTCCGTCGTCTGGCCACCGAACATGAGGAGCCGGTTCGCGACAGTGTCCCAAACGCCGCGCATCAGGCAGCGCTCAACCGGCCGCGGCCCAATTGGTGATATCTCCGTCCAGGCGCCACCGTCGAGGGCATACGACCACGTGTCGTTGAAGCGGCCCGTATCAGTGAACCCGTGGGTCACCAGGAAGCGACCCGCTGGATCAACCGCGCCCGCCGCGCCGTAGCGTTTCGACGGCAACAGTGGGCTCAATTCCGTGATGTTCGCCCAGTTCCCGTCGGCCGGCGAGAAGCCCCACAGGTCATTGAAGAACGCGCCGCCCGCCTGGCCCCCAAAGATGAGCATCCGGCCGCGCGCCTGATCGAAGACGGCGTTGTGCCCGAACCGCGCCGCAGGTCCGCCGGCGCTGGA
>CAYZLC010000119.1:0-4364 GCA_964479365.1 uncultured Dehalococcoidia bacterium | reverse complement strand
CATCCCCATCACCATCGCCGCAGCCCACCACATACGCCGCCAGCAGCCCGCTGCTTCCGACCCATGCGCCCCTCAACAGCCTCCGCCTCGATAGTCTCTTGTCTCCGTCTCCCATCGAACCCTCCCGTTTCACCGCAAGCCGTCCCTCGATTCTACAATCCATGACACGTCGCTAACCACTAACCACAACGCCACTTATACTTCCGCTATGAGCCCCGACTATGACCTTATCGTCGCCGGCGCCGGCTCCGGCGGCAGCGTCGTCGCCGCCCGCGTCAGCGAGGACCCCCGCCTTCGCGTCCTCCTCATCGAATCAGGACCGGATTACCCCAATGTCGAGTCCCTCCCCGAGGACCTGCGCAACGTAAACCACGCCTCTTTCAACGACCACGACTGGGGCCTCACCTACACCCCCAGCGCCACCAGCCGCAGCGTTCCGTTCGCGCGCGGCCGCGTCGTCGGCGGCTCCTCGGCGGTCAATACGGCCATCGCTCTCCGCGGCGTCCCGGACGACTACGACGAATGGGCGCGGCTCGGCAACCCCCTCTGGAGCTGGGAACGCGTCCTTCCCGCCTTCATCCGCCTCGAAAACGACCTCGACTTCGACGCGCCCTATCACGGCAAGAGCGGTCCGGTCCCCATCCGCCGCCATACCCGTAACGAGCTCGTCCCCTTCCAGGCGGCCTGCATGGACGCCTTCCACGAGGCAGGCTATCCCGAATGCCCCGATCATAACGACCCCGAATCCACCGGCTTCGGGCCGCACCCGATGAACAAGCAGGGCTCTCTCCGCATCAGCGCCGCCACCGCTTATCTCACCGCTGCTCGCGACCGGCCCAACCTCACGATCCTCGCGGAAACGGACGTCCGGCGGGTGCTCTTCAACGGTCGCGCGGTCTCCGGCGTTGAGGTGCGCACAAAGGGCGGCATCCAGTCCATCTCCGCGCCCCACGTCGTCCTTGCCTGCGGCGCCGTCCACACGCCTGCCGTTCTCGTCCGGTCCGGCATCGGCCCCCGCGATATCCTCGATCGCCTCAGTATAGCCGCTGCCAGTCCGCTCGAAGGCGTCGGCCGCAATCTGATGGACCATCCCGCCATCGGACCCACAGTCTACCCAAAAGAAGGCGTAACCGGCTGGGACCAGCCCGTGATCCAGACCACGCTCCGCTACACTGCTACGGGCAGCAACGACTGGAACGACATGCAGCTCGAGCCGCTCACCTTTATGCACGTCCCAGGCGGCCGGATGCTTTCCGGCATCGCCGCCTGCGTCTTCAAGTCCTACTCGCGCGGCCTCCTCGAGTTCGACAGCGCTGACATCGACGCTCAGCCGCGCATCCTCTCTAACTATCTCAGCGACGAACGCGACTACATCAAGCTGCGCGACGGCCTTCTACGCGCGATGGAGCTGTGCGAGACACGCGCGGTTTCTGCCGTTTCGAACGGCATCCGTCGCCCCACCGCCGAGGAGCTACGTGGCGAGGCGACCCTCGAGACCTGGATCCGGCGCAACGTTGCCACTGGCGCCCATCCTGCCTGCACCGCTCGCATGGGGCCCGCCGGCGACCCCATGGCCGTCGCGGACGAACGCGGAACGGTCCACGGCGTCAATTACCTCCGCATCGCCGACGCCTCGCTGATGCCCGTGGTCCCCCGCGCCAACACGAACATCCCGACTATCATGCTCGCCGAGCGCATCGCCGAATGGCTCGGCCAGGAGCTAAACCCCTAAGCAGCTAAGCAAGCGCTCACTCTCTTTTCTTCAAAACACCGAAAAACTAGGCCCTTCGCGCCTTCACAAACGCCGCTCGACGGGTTATATTATTCGCCGCGTGAACACTCCGCCCTACAGCCGACAATCGGGCGCGGCGCTCAGCCGCAATCGCTTTTCCCGCGGCTACCACGCGCCGCCAAGCGGGCCCGCCCTCGATAGGCTGCTCGCGAAAGCAGCAGCCGTCCTGGCCGCTTGCCCATTCGAGGCGCCTCGCTCTGGCATCGAGACCGCAATGGACTACCTTGCGGCGCGCGAGGAATTTATGAGCCTGCTCGATGCGCGCGCCGAATCTCTCTTGCGCCGCGGGTCTGCAGGCCCAGAGGATGCCCCTTTCGAAGACTTAATGGTGGCTGCGATGGAGGCCATACAGGAACGTCTCAGCGGGAAGATCCCGGCAAGTTCGCAGCGTGCTCGCTAACCCGTTCGGCGGGTCTCAACCCTCTACCCTCACCACTCCCTTCGCCCCGTCCACGGTGACCACCTGCCCGTCGCGCAACCGCTGCGTTCCCACCAGCGTCCCCACTACACACGGAATCCCGTACTCGCGGGCCACGATCGCGCAGTGCGAGAGCACCCCGCCGGAGTCCGCCACCACGGCGCTGACGAGCGAGAACAACGGTGTCCAGGACGGCATGGTCATTTCGCACACCAACACGTCCCCGGGCTCCAGTTTGTCGCTCTCCGCCAGCGTTCGGACGACCTTCGCGCACCCCGTGACGACGCCCTTAGACGCGCCGTGACCGGTGATCACCTTCGGGTCTCGCGAAGGCTCGTGGCCGAATCCGAAGAAGCGCTCCAGGGTCGCCTGTCGGGGAGTGTCTGCGGGCGGCTGTGTGCCGAGGAAAAGCGGCGGAACGACCTTCGCCCAATGCTCCCGTTCGGCGCGGCGCTCCTTCACGAGCGGCCGCCACTCGCCTGCGGAGTCGGCGGCCGCTTCCTGCATCTCATCTAACGTGAGGTAGAACACGTCCTCGATGACGTCCAAGATGGCGGCTCCCGCCAGGCGCCGGCCTATCTCCAGAAGAGGGAGGCGGAGGAGGACAGTGTTCATCTGATCGATGTAGAAGTTGTGGTTCTCCTGGACCGGCAGATACTGCTGCGCCAGAGACGCGAACAGCTGTAGCTCGTTGCGCTTGGCCTGGTCCGGCGCCTGCTCCAGCATCTCGGCGACGAGCCGCTCCCGCTCCTCGGCTGCTTTCGCCTGCTCGACGCCAGGATCGGTCGCTTCGTCCCGCAGGTAGCCACGGAGAGTGTGGACGGCTGGCGATGGTTCCTCTCGCCAGGAGACGTTGATGACGTCGAAGTTGTCGGCCCGCCAGCCGTACTGTTCGAGGTAGTCTAGCAACTTCTGGGCGACCTCTTTACCGCGCGCCGTCCGCTCCAGCGCTCCGAGGACGGTCTCAGCCGGCGTCTCGCGTATCGTTTCGACGACCCTCGGATCGGTCTTTGCTTCCTGCGCGAGGTCGTACAGCGCCTGTCCGGCCTCGACGCTCTTGTTCGGGAAGCCCTGGAGCATTCGGTAGTGCTCGTTGTTATCAGGATGCCCGAAGGTGTCCTCGTAGACGTCCGCGAACTGAAGAGCCGCGCCGAAGACGGGGTAGAGGGCAAGGAAGTGAATCTCCCAGGCCTCCGTGCGTATCTCTAGCACCTCATCAAGGAACGAAGCCAGCTCCTTCGTCGATGCCTCGCTGTAGGGGTACTCGCGCAAACGCTGGTTGAGGGTCTTCACCTCGGGCAAGTAGATGTTCTCCCAGTTCGACAGTGCATTCGGCGAACGTTCGCGCATGATGGCCATCATGCGCTCGGCGCGCGCGGCCGTTTCGTCCGGATCTGTGGTGGCGGGGACTCCGCCCATGTAGAGATAACAGTTGAAGCGGCGGACAAGGCTCTTCTCCAACGGCATGTAGAGAGCGGCGTTCGCGCGTCGGATGCCCGCCGTGAAGGCGCTACCGCTAAATGCCATAGCCGCCGGCGTCACCGGCTTCGGGTGGTGCATCTGGTCCCAGAACCAGAAGCGGCCCTCGTCCTCTGGTTCTTCCCACGTCACCGGAAAATCGTCTGGCGTCCTCAGCGGCTCGCCCGGCGCAGCCTGACCGCTCATGTCTCCTCCCTCCGTGCCGACGATTCTACCAGACCCCCAACCATTGGCCATCAACCAATCCCCATCGGCGTCCATCTGTCCCATCTGCGTCATCTTTGGATAAAATAACAGGCGCATTCCAATGCGCCGTACCCTGGAACCAACCGACGCCCTCCGCCTCCTCAACGGCGGCCCTGTTGCCCTGCTCACCACCCGCTTCCGCAACGAGACGAACGTCATGCCCGCCATCTGGACAGTGCCCCTCTCGCGCCGCCCACCCCTCATCGGCGTCGCCGTCAACCCGTCTCGCTACACGCACGACATGGTCCGCTTCGCCGAGGAGTTCGCCCTCAACTTCCCCGGTCGCGATCTCCTGAACCACACGCACTACTTCGGCGCCGTCTCGGGCGCCGCGGTCGGCAAGCTCGAACTCGCCAAGTTACCCACCTTCAAAGCCTCGAAGATAAGCGCCCCGCTCATCGACCACTGCCTCGCTCACGTGGAGTGCTC
>CAYZLC010000118.1:0-5788 GCA_964479365.1 uncultured Dehalococcoidia bacterium | reverse complement strand
GCGAAATAGGCCGCGATGACGAGGACAGCAATGCTGATGCCGGCCGCCAGCGCCACGGCGCCGTCGCCAGAGATCTCGAGGTATATGCGCGAGAGACCGTAGATCACCAGCAGGGCGAAGGCGAGGATTCCTAGCGGTATCAGCAGCGGCAGCGCCACGCGGGAGTAGGCGCCCGCCTGCGCCTCCGAGCGGGCGAACGAGGTCTCTGTGCGCAGCGCCTCCATGTCGAGAACCTGAAGGCTGTCGCGCACAATGAGGTCCTGGTGGCGGTTGATGATGGCGGCGACGTTCGGCTCGTTCGTCTCGTAGCGCACGAGGGTCTCGTCGTCCGCCCAGCGGGTCTCGACGACGAGGAGGACGTTCCCCTCGGGATTGATCGAGCGCGTAATGCGGAGGTCGCGGAAGCCGGGTTGCTGACGGAGGAAGTTGCGGTGTTCATCGAGTTCGGCGAGGAGGCCGCCGGGCTCCGCAGCGCGCTCTAGCCGCGAGGCCTCGACCTGGACGAGGATGGTCTGAATGTATTCCATGCGGGATTCCGCTTGTAATCGTTATCACAAGCGAAGATTTAGGGTCAAGGGTGAACGGTGAAGGGTGTTGGATTAAGGAACGGGCTGATGCCAGCTCGGCCTGCCTCGAAATTCAATGATCCTTCGCTTCGCGTCTACGGGGTGAGGCGGGCCAAGAAGCCGTTTCTTTTTCCCAACCAGCATCCCGGGCGGCTCTAGGATGACATCCCGAGCCGTGCCTACTCGCGCGGGTACCAGGAGAAGAAGCGGACCGCGAGAAGGGCGCCTGCGAGCCCCCAGGCCGCGACGACGGCGAGGTCCAGCCACTCGAAGCCGGCGCCGCCGGCGGGGTTGAAGGCGGCCTGGAAGGCCTCCGAGAGGTGCTTGACAGGGAACACGTCGCCTAAGATGTCGAGCCAATTCGGGGGGTCGTCGATTTGCACAAAGACGTCGGAGATGAAGAGGATGGGCAGTATCGTACCGTTGGCGATGGCGGGGGCGGCTTCCGCGTTGGGGGTGACCGAGGCGAGGGCCAGGCCAAGCGCGCTGAACGCGGCGGCGCCGATGACGATCGTGAGAACCAGAGCTGGCATCGTCTTGCCGGGCACTTCAACATCGTAGAAGACGGCGCCGAACGCGACTATGATGACGACGAGAAGAAGGGCGACCAGGGTCATGTGGACGATGCGGCCGAAGAGATAGGCCCATCCCGGCAGAGGAGTGCCGCGGACACGCTTCAGCTGGCCGGCGTCGCGGGCGATAGCGATCACCATCACGATGCCCGTGTAGCAGGCATTGATGATGGAGAGGGTGACCATGGCGGGCACGTAGAAGTCGGAGCCCTGCGCGGGCCGGCCGCGGATGGTGGTCTCGTCGTTTCCGAGGAGGGCGTTGAGGATGACGAGGAAGATAAGCGGCAGGAGGAAGGTAAAGAAGGCTACGGTGGGGTTGCGCCAGAACTCCTTGTTCTGGTAGCGCACCTGTCGCAGGGCCAGGGTGAAGTCGCTCATTCGTCCGGGCCCGCCTGTGCGGCCACCAGCCGCAGGTAGATATCCTCTAGTGACGTCGGCTGTACGCGCAGCTCTTCCAGCTCGATGCCCGCCTCCGTGGCCCAGCCCGTCAGCCGGTGGAGCGCGCGCGTAGGCTCGTCGGTCTCGATCGAGACTCTGCCGTCGCGCGTCCTCGCCGCCTCCAGGACCTCGCTGGGGAGGGCGTCGCGCGGAGCGCGGAAGGATATGAGCGTGCGCCCGCGGCCGGCTCGCAGGGACTCGACGGTGCCTCGTGCCGCGATCTCGCCGTTGACGATCACGGCGAGGCGGTCAGATAGTCGCTCGGCTTCGTCCAGATAGTGGGTGGTGAGGAGAACTGTCTTTCCGAGGTCGCCCAGGCCCCGCACCATCTCCCAGGCGTCGCGACGGGCGGAGGGATCGAAGCCGCTGGTGGGCTCGTCGAGGAACAGAAGATCCGGATCGCCGGCGAGAGCCAGCGCCACGTCCAGGCGGCGCACCTGGCCGCCGGAAAGGCGGCGCACGAGGCTCGCCCGCTTCTCGCTGAGGCCCATTATCTCGAGGATCTGGCCCAGCGGCCGCGGATGGGGATAGTACCCGCGGAACAGTTCGACGACCTCTTCGACCGTGAGGAAGCGTTCGACGCTGGAGGCTTGGGAGACGATGCCAATACGCTCGCGGAAGGAGCGCTCACGGCTGGCGGGGTCGTGCCCAAGGACGCGGACCTCGCCCGAGTCGTAGTCGCGATGGCCCTCCAGAATCTCGACCGTAGTCGTCTTGCCGGCGCCGTTCGGCCCCAGCAGGCAGAAGACCTCGCCCCGGCGGACGGTCAGGTCGATGCCCTTCAACGCCTCAAGATCGCCGTATGATTTGCGAAGAGCACGTGCCTCGATGACGGCATCGGTCATGGCCTGATTGTAGCGGCGCGTCGTCATTCGGCAAACGAGGTCCCAGAGACGCCCCGCCGGCGTGCCGTCCGACATGAGTAACGCGAGGGCGTGGGTTAATCCGTCCTCCACAGCTATCGACAATTCGCTGGGGCGTCTCTACATGAGACCTCGTTCGCCTATAATCGCTTCGAAATTGACCGAGATAAAACCGCGTGATACGGTGATAGTGTAGGAGAGACACTAACTCATGGCGAAGACGCTCCGCGTCGGGCTGGCGCAGATCAACACGACCGTCGGCCATCTCGAGGGCAACGTGCGCAAGGCGCTCGGGTACGTCGAACGTGCGCGGGACCTCGGCGTCGATATCGTCTCTTTCCCAGAGCTGACGGTGACGGGGTACCCGCCGGAGGACCTGCTGCTTCGCGCGGCGTTCGTGAAGCACAACGTCGAAGCGCTGCGCTCGATGGTCGAGAGCTGCCGGGGCATCACGGTGGTCGTCGGGTTCGCGGACCTCGTGGGGAGCGATATCTTCAACGCGGCCGCGGTCATCCACGACGGGCGGCTGGCTGGTGTCTACCACAAACGGCGGCTGCCCAACTACGGCGTCTTCGACGAGGTGCGCTACTTCCGCGCGGGCGCAGAGTTTCCTGTATACGAGATCGCGGGCATCCCGGTCGGCGTGAACATTTGCGAGGATATCTGGTACCCCGGCGACCCAACCGAGACGCAGGCGAAGGCGGGCGCCTGCGTCATCGTGAACATCAACGGATCGCCATATCACGCCGGCAAGCGCCGGTTCCGGGAGGAGATGCTCGCCGAGCGGGCGCGGGCGTACGGCGTTTACGTCTGCTACACGAACCAGGTGGGAGGCCAGGACGAGCTTGTCTTCGACGGCGGCTCGATGGTGCTCGCGCCCTCGGGCGACCTCATCGCTCGGGCGGCGATGTTCGAGGAAGAGCTGCTGGTGGTGGACGTGGAGGTTGAGGAGCAAGGAGGAAGGAGCCAGGAGCCAGGGGCACGGAGGAAGGAGGAAGAAGGGAAGGGAGTCGAGCGCTTCGCATTGAGCCATGCCCCGTTTCTTTTGCCAAACAAACTCGCGATCGAACCGCGCATCGCGCCTGAGCTTGAAGATGAGGCCGAGGTGTACACCGCGCTCGTGCTCGGAACGCGCGACTACCTGCACAAGACCGGTTTCCAGAAGGCGCTGATCGCGCTCTCCGGCGGCATCGACTCGAGCCTCGTGGCGGCGATCGCGGTGGACGCGCTTGGAGCGAAGAACGTATACGGGGTGAGCATGCCTTCACGCTATTCGTCCGAGGGGAGCATCAAGGATGCGAAGGAGCTGGCGGAGAACCTGGGCATCGAGTTCCGTATCATCCCTATCGAGCCGGCGCACGCGGCGTTCGAGGAGATGCTGGCGCCCGCATTCGAAAGGACACCGCCGGGGATCGCTGAAGAGAACACACAGTCGCGCATTCGCGCCAACGTCATCCTGGCGCTCTCGAACAAGTTCGGCTGGATCGTTCTGACGACGGGCAACAAGAGCGAGCTGGCGACCGGCTACGCGACACTCGCGGGCGACATGGTGGGCGGCTTCGCCGTAATCAAGGACGTGCCGAAGACACTGGTGTACAGGGTCTCGCGCTGGCGGAACGCACAGGGCGGGGGTGCCGTAATCCCTGAGGCGGTGCTCACGAAGCCACCTTCGGCAGAACTACGGCCCGGGCAGCTCGACCAGGACACTTTGCCGCCGTACGACGTGCTGGACGGCATCCTCGAGGCTTACGTCGAGAACGACCGCAGCGTGCAGGAGATCGTGGAGATGGGCTACGATTACGCCACAGTGGCCCGCGTAGCGCAGATGGTTGACCGCAACGAGTACAAACGCCGCCAGGCACCCCCGGGTGTGAAGATCACGCCGAAGGCGTTTGGGAGGGACCGGAGGTTGCCGATGGCGAGCCGGTATAAGACGTGGTGAGCGCGAGTCGCGATTGACCACAGAAGTGAATTCGGGGGCCGGGACGCCCCCAATCTTCAAAGGGACTGAATGACATCACTAGATCACGAGATCAAGGCGATATTCTTCGACTTCGGCGGCGTCATTCTCAAGACGTTCGACGGCGTCGACCACGACGCGATCGAGGCGGAGTTCGAGCTCGAGGCGAAGATGCTGCGGAAGTGCGTCTATCGCGACAGCCGGTATATGGACTTCCAGATCGGGAAGTGCACGTACGGCGAGTGGGCGGACTCCATTCGCGAGGCGCTCGTTGTCGTCGCCGGCGACAAGACGGACGCAATTATGAACGCATTCATTGACTCACCGCGAGTGTTCAACCACGAGATGCTCGGGCTCGTGAAGCGGCTGCACCGGAATTACACGCTCGGCATAATCTCCAACACGACACCGGGAATGGAAGAGCGCCTACGCGACCGGTTCGAGCTCGTCGACCTGTTCGACGTGCGCGTGGGCTCCGGGGACCTCGGCATCGCGAAGCCGGACGCCGGGATCTTCCTGCACGCGACGAACGCGGCTGGCGTCGAGCCAGAGCAAAGTGTGTTCACTGATGACCGCGCGAACTTCGCGGAGGCGTCGCGGGCGTTGGGCATGCACGGCTTTCATTTCACCGAGTACGAGCGGTTCGTGGAGGACCTGCGGTCGGTGGGGGTGATCGCATGATCGAGGCCGTCTTCTTTGACTTCGGCGGCGTCGTCGCCTGCCTGGACCACGATGAGATGGCGCGCATCGAGCGGCGGTACGGGCTGCCGGAGCGCGGCCTCTGGCGCTCGATGTACGAGACGCCGGAGTGGCAGGCGCTACGCGTTGGGGAGGGCGATGAGAAGTCGTGGGTGGGGGCGATACGCCGGGAGCTGGACGCGCTGGCCGGGCGCCCGGTGGCGGACGACATTTCGCGCGAGTGGGTGCAATGCTGGCGTGGGCTCGACGATACCGTGATGTCGGTGATCGACGGATTGCGGGGGCGGTACCGCGTCGGGATGATCTCGAACGCGACGCTGACGCTGGAGGACGAGCTGCGGGACCATCACAAGATCCACGATCTGTTCGACGTAATTGTGAATTCAGCCCGAGTCGGCTTCGCCAAGCCGGACGCTCGCATCTTTCGGCACGCCGCGGAGGCGCTCAGGGTGGCGCCGGCGGCCTGCGTCCACGTGGACGACCTGCCGCACAACGTCGCCGGCGCGCGCGACGCGGGCTTCCAGGCAGTCCATTACAGGGGCGATGGCGCAGCGTTGTTGCCGAGAGCTGCGGGCGTTGGGGCTGGAGTGGTAGCCCCTTTTTAACACAAAGGCACGAAGACACTAAGATTGATGGGACCACCGTATTCTTTGTGCCTTCGTGTCTTCGTGGTTATTCGAAGGCTTGCGT
>CAYZLC010000117.1:5425-5808 GCA_964479365.1 uncultured Dehalococcoidia bacterium | reverse complement strand
GATCCCGTGGGTTCGGAGCTCGGGACGGGTGGGGGGATTTTCAACGGCACCGGCGCAGCCCTGACTTTGACGAACGCTGCTGTCAGGGACAACGACGCAGCATCGGACGGCGGCGGCATCAACAATCTTGGAACGCTGACTCTGGCCGACAGCCAGGTGAGCGCCAACAGCGCGGGCAACGTTCTTGAGTCCTCCGGCGGTGCAGGCATTGCCAATCGTGGAAACGCGACGGTCATTCGCAGTGTCATCAGCGGGAACAGTTCCGGCCTGAACGGAGGGGGAATTGTCAACGCGGGCCTCCTGGAGCTAATCGACAGCGCTGTAATGGACAATGCGGCAGCCGCATTCGTCGGCGGCGGCGTCACGAACTTCGGCACCCTAAC
>CAYZLC010000117.1:4358-5415 GCA_964479365.1 uncultured Dehalococcoidia bacterium | reverse complement strand
ATTACCGGCAACAGCGTTGGAGTGGGCATCTCCCTGGACCGCGGC
Source organism: uncultured Dehalococcoidia bacterium (assembly GCA_964479365.1). GTDB lineage: Bacteria > Chloroflexota > Dehalococcoidia > SM23-28-2 > RBG-16-64-32 > CF-163. The sequence goes on along the minus strand of CAYZLC010000117.1, from coordinate 5,370 downwards.
GAAGGCGGGGGCGTCTATAACGCCGGAGCAAGCGCGATCACAAACAGCACTATCGCTAACAACACGGCTAAGGCCTTCGGCGGTGGAATTGCTAACGATGTGGGCAAGGTGACGCTTGACGGAGTTACAGTGAGCGATAACAGTGCCGCCACTGGAGCGGGCATCGCGAATGGCACCGGCCAGGTGAGCCCTGTCGTTCCCTCTACTGCGGTCATCGTCGACAGCACCATCAGCAGTAACAGCGCTACCTCGCGGGGGGGCGGCATGGCAAACGGCGGCGGCATCCACATTGCAGCCGCCACGCTTACGAACGTCACACTAACCGGCAACAAAGCGGGCACCGACGGCGGGGGCATCTCCAATGATCCCGGCCATGACACTGTATTGAAGAACACGGTCGTCGCCGGTGCGGGTGGCGCAAACTGTAGTGGGCTAATCACTTCCAGTGGGAATAATCTAGATGCCGATGCCACCTGTGGGCTTTCCGGCCCCGGCGACCTCACGGGCGTCGATCCCAAGCTCGGTTCGCTGCAGGACAACGGCGGCCCAACTCAGACGCACGCACTGCTGGCTGGCAGCCCCGCGATCGACGCCGCAGACGACAGCGCATGTCCCGGTCACGACCAGCGCGGCATCGCCCGACCGCTTGATGGCAATGGTGATGGTTACGTCGCCTGTGACATAGGATCTTTCGAGTCTAACGTAGCCCCACCGCCGACTGCCCCGCCTGTGGCGACAACGACGCCGACGCCCCCGGTCGCGGAGCTTCCCCAGACCGGTGGCGAGCCGGCGCCGGAGCAAACTGGAAATGATCAGCCTCTCTCAATAGCCGCTCCGCTTGTGACGTTTTTCATGAGCCTGGTGGTCCTCGCTGGGCGCGGAGTCCTGGTGAAAGGAGATACCGCGAAGAAATGAGAGCAAAGCAGCTACGTGTCGAAGCTGCGAAAGGAGCCTGCCATGAACCTTCGGACAATTATCCTCTTGGGGATCACATTCGCCTTCGCCGCTGCCG
>CAYZLC010000117.1:0-4348 GCA_964479365.1 uncultured Dehalococcoidia bacterium | reverse complement strand
CCGGTGGAGGTCCGCCGATTGCCGGAGCAACGCATACCGGCGGCGCTGACGGCTTCAGCATCGACATGGAGCCGGACGCGGCACCCGCCAACACGAGCACGAGCGTTGGTTCGATTGAGTTCTGCGCCCGGCTGAACGAGAACAACCTGCTCGACGCGGACGAGACCGCTGTTGACCGCCTAACACTCGACGTAGTTACCGGGCCGGCGGGGATACCGGCGTCCAACCCAATAGCAGGTTTCACGTTTGTTTTCGAATACCCCGCGGACAAGATATTAGTGAAGACCGCCAACGCGAGCTACTTGCTCGCGAGTGGAGAGAGCAGTAACGTCGTGGGCTATAACGAGGCCGTACCAGACAGCAACGGTAGTTGGCTCGGCAGCGCCCTTGACCTGAGCACGGCCACGGAAAGTGGGCCCGGCGTGCTGGAGCGACTGACTATCGAGAGCACGACGTCCGCTGTTCCCGGCGTGTTCCCGCTGGCGCTGGCGAGTGCCGTCCACCTGAATGCTAACAACGTCGCGTTCCCGCCAGATGCATCGGGCTCGGCCCGCGTAGCCATTGACACGGAGATGGGTGGGCGCCGGTAGATAACCCGCGCCCTCGGCGGGTATGGAGCCAAGGTGATTGAGGATGCGGTCGATCAGGGACGGGGTGCGCTCGACCTTCTCGATCGTCTCGGGAGAGACACCTGCCAGGTGGGCGGCGCGCGAGACTATTTCGTCGTCGACGAAGCGAAAGCCGAGCCTGGCGGCGACGTCGCGGCCGATCTCTTCGCCGCCGGCGGCGAGCGCGCGCGAGATGCTGATGACGTTGCAGTCCATGCGACCTCCAGTGTGTGTGAGAGACGCGGCGGATTATACAACGGCGGGACAGAGGCGGTGAAGTCGTTGGCTATTCAGGTGCCTTACTGTTGGTCGAAGCGAAATTGCCCAGTGACGGCGTTGAAGTCTTCGAGCTTGAGAGTACTTATGCTGAAAACCAGATCACCCCTGGCGAAGTACGCGCCCGCAGTCGGAGTGCCCTCAGCGCTTACCGAGGTGAACAGCGCTCGTTCCCCTCCGATCGTCCGCTGCTCACCTGGGATGTGCCCGGCATGGTTCATCACCTAGTCCTCAAGAATGCTTCGGTTTGGGTTCCGATAAATGTAGATTGCGTCGTGGGGAAGGTCCGCGGCGCGCAAGAATTCGACGCCCCCCAACGAAGTCGCGAATTTCCACGTCATCCGCCAGGCGACAAACGCTCCAATCGTCCGGATATAGGAGCGAAAACCCGAAGTCTGCCCTCGCTGTAATCGCCTGCTAGGAGATGCGGGCCGCGAAGGGATACGGCTACGTGCGCGAGAACCCGGTCGAGCGCTGGCACCGCGCCTCGAAGATCTACACGATCTTCGAGGGCACCTCAGAGGTCCAGCGGCTGGTGATTTCGAGCGCGATCTCAGGCGTGCACATTAAGCAGCTGTCAGCAGTCCATTAGTCATTAAAGAGCGAGAACCCCTCCGCCAAAGCGCGAAGGGGTTCTGTTTTTGGAGGTCGCGCGCGACGTTACGGCGCTGCGCAGAGGCCGAAGCCCTCGCCGATCAGGGCATCGCCCACCTCGAAGAATTCCGCGCTTAAATGATCGATCCCCTTTCCATCATGGAGCTTGGCGTCTTTGCCATTCTTCTCTAGCCCTCCGGCCATGAGAGTATGGCCGTTGATAAGCACGTCGGTCCGGAAGCCGGCCTCGTCGAGGCCGCTGATCACGTGCTCAACTCCCGCGGGGCAGAGCCCAACTAGCTCTGGATTGCCGAGGATTTCTTCAATTGAGTCCAGCCCGTTGGAATGAGCCCCAGCCGATGCGTTGCCCTGGTCGGAGCGCTGCGTGTTGTAGCATTCGAACGCGTAGGCGGACGCTCCCATCATGAGCGCGAGGAACCCGGCAGCGAACGCGATCATGATCCGGTGTGTCATCGATTGGCCCTCCCTCTTATTGTCAATAATTCCGGCACGGTGTCCGCCATAGTATTTAGCGGAAGGATGTTCTGTCAAGTAGAAGCTCCGACTCCTTGCGCTAGGCCGAGCGCTCCTTCCGCCGGGTGAAGGGCTGTAAGGACATGGCGGTGCTCGTCAACGCCGTGCGGGCCGAGGTGGCACGCCAGCTCGGGCACCCCACGACGACGGAGGCCTCCAGTGCCGTCGCCTAACGAGCACCGCGGCCTCCTGGCGGATCTGGAGCCGCCGAGCGGGGACAGGGGTTATTCGATGCGGTCGCCGAGGGGGTCTACTAAGCTGGCGAGGTGGTCGATCGCTTGTTCTCCGAGCCCGGTCTCGCCGAGTTGTATGACTTGTATGAATCGTGGGAGCGAAGAGGCGAATTCAGCTTCTACCAGCCCGTGGCCCATGAACGCGTCAATCACCCTATTGGCGCGAGTTCTAAATTCCGCGACTACCTGTCTCATCGGGCTTGACAAGTCCCGCCGTGGCGGTTGGGTGGCGGACAATGAGCGGTACGGTCCCCCTCCTTGACCCCTGACCGTTCACGCCTGACCCTTAGCCCAAGGAGGAACGCATGTCCATAGTCGCGGTAGGCTCGATTGCTCTGGATACGATTAAGACGCCGTTCGGCGAGGTGAGGGATATCGTTGGTGGTGCGCTGACCTACTTCTCGTTGGCTGCTTCGTACTTCACGGACGTGAACCTTGTGGCTGTGGTCGGTGAGGACTTTGGCGAAGAGCAGATGCGGGTCTTTGCAGGGAGGCGCATCGACTTGCAGGGAGTGGAGCGGGCGAAGGGCAAGACGTTCCGCTGGGGGGGAAAGTACAGCTACAACCTGAACAGCCGGGAGACGCTGTTCACGGAGCTGAACGTGTTCGAGCGGTTTCAGCCCAGGCTGCCGGAGCCATACAAGCAGGCGGACATCGTGTACCTGGGGAACATCCATCCCTCGCTGCAGGCGAGCGTGCTGGAGCAGGTGGCCTCGAAGCGGCTCGCCGGGCTGGACTCGATGAACCTCTGGATCGAGACGACAGCGAGCGAGCTGCGTGAGGTGCTCAAGCGAGTCGACATCCTGAAGGTCGACGACTCGGAGGCGCGGCAGCTCTCCGGGGAGTACAACCTGCGCAAAGCGGCTGCTGTGATCCGGGAGATGGGCCCGAGGATGGTGGTGGCGACGCGGGGCTCCCACGGCTCGATGCTGTTCAACGCGTCCGATATCTTCGCGGTGACGGCCTATCCGCTGGAGGACGAGGTCGACCCCACGGGCGCGGGCGATAGCTTCGCGGGCGGCTTCTTCGGATACCTGGCGCAGAAGCCGTCGCTGGACGAGGCTACGCTGCGCCGGGCGGTCATCTTCGGCAGCGTCATGGGCTCCTTCTGCGTCGAAGACTTCGGTACGCGACGCCTGGAGCGCCTGACGTTCGACGAGATCCTCGACCGCTACCGCGAGATCAAGACGCTGACGCACTTCGAGGATGTGTGAGGGGTTAGCTCTCAGCTGTCACCTATCAGCTTGCTTGCGCCAGCTTGCTTGCGCCAGACGAAGGCGAAGGAGACCGGGTGGTTGCGGTAGCGGCGCCACTGGGGCTTGACTTCGAGCCAGCCGTCATCGATCACGCGTTCCTTCATTTCGAGCAGGACCCAACCCGCGTCCAATGCCGTCGTCACGTGCTCGCTCAGCAGGTGGACATAGGTCTCGATCGCCACCGGCTCGCCGGACGCGTTCTCGAAGTGGGTCGGCACTCCGAAGGCCATGATGAAGTGCGGGTGATAGCCGGCCAGCACGAGAAGCCCGTCGCTCTTCGCCAGCCGCGAGGCTTCGCGATACAGCGGCCGCAGGTCAGGGAGGTGTTCGTCGACGAGGCAGGTGGTCACGAGATCGTAGGCAGAGGCGTCCAGCCCGCTCGCGGCGATATCGGCTTCGACGAGCCGCCGGTACACGCCTCGTTCGCGGGCGATGGCGAGCATCTCCGGTGTGAGGTCCACGCCGTCGACCGCGGCGACGCCGCGGCGTCGGAGCCAGGCGCCGGTGCGTCCGGTCCCGCAGCCGAGGTCGGCCGCGCTGTGCACGGCCTCCCAGGGCGGGCTCTTGAGGGCGTCGAGAAGCGCGATGTCCATCGCGTCCTCGACTGTGCGCTCGTACGTCGGCACCCAGTCGCGGTAGCCGCTGCGGACGTCCACGGTGCGATAACCTCGGGCGTCAAAGTCAGAGAAGTCCGGCATGGGTGTAGTATCGCGGAGAGGGGTGGGGGATGAAAGGGATGTGTACTTCCACGTGGGGTCGCACCTCTGACATCTGACTCCGCCGTCCCCCTTGACCATCACCCCTAACCCGTGACCCCTCGTCTCACCGCCGACCGTGCTCGGTCCTC
>CAYZLC010000116.1:0-5826 GCA_964479365.1 uncultured Dehalococcoidia bacterium | reverse complement strand
CGACATGGCTGTTCCAGCGATAGGTGTAAGCCTCGACCAGCGCCGGACCGTCGCCTTCGCGGATCCGCTGCACCTCGCGGGCCAGGGTCCTGTAGACCTGGGCCACGTCATTGCCGAAGATGCGCGTCGCCCGGACCCCGAAGGTCGCCACCCTTTCGCAGATGTTGTCGGAGGCCTGCCGCTTGAGCTGGTCCGAGTACGTTGCGTAGCGGTTGTTTTCGCAGACAAACAGAATGGGCAGCCTGCAAAGACCAGCGTAGTTCATGGCTTCCCAGAAAGCTCCCTCGTCGCTCGCACCCTCCCCGAACCCGGAAATGCTGATGCTCGCGGACTTCTTGAGCTGAAGCCCGAGCGCGACTCCCACGGCGATACTGACTGCGCCAGCAAGGATGGCACCGCTGTAGAACCGTGACGCATGGTGGGAGATATCCTGCGATCCGGCCTTGCCGCCGTTGGCCCCCGTGGTCTTCCCGTAGATCTCGGCAAAGAGCTCTCGCAAGGGGGCGTGCTTCGCAAAGTAGTATCCGTGAGAACGATGGTGGCTCAGCATGTAGTCGTCTTCACGGACCATCAGCGAGAGCGCGGCGGGGACGGCCTCCTGGCCCACGCAGAAATGGATGGGGCACCGCATTTCATCTGCGGGGTGGTATTCCCGAATCAGAGCTTCTTCCATCCTGCGCAGACGAAGCATCTGGCGCAGAAGGGCCAGCAGCGTTTGTCGATCCAGGTCGCTGATGTCCATCTCGCCGTAATGGCCGGATCGGGCGATGAGCTCGTGCTTGAGAGGTATGCTCATGGTTCTGGTCCAGCCTCACCAGGCATCAGGTCCTGCCGGTGGGTCTCTGGCGACACTCCCTCGTTGAGGGCACGCTTGGCGGCGAGAGCCTGGTCCCACACCGTCAAGAGGTAGGAACGCGAAGGCAGGTCGGAGGCCTCTCCACGGTTGACGAAGCGCAGGTCTCGCCCCTCCCGGCATTCCAGCCTCTGTTTTCCGTCGTAGCGTGCCCAGAAAAAGATCAGGCTGAAGTCGTTCTTGTAGCCGACCTCTCCGCTCCGGAACGACGTGAGCGCGTGCAGGGCGTCACAGGCGTAACCCGTCTCCTCGAGGAATTCGCGCCTCGCACATTCTTCGCGCGTCTCTCCGACCTCGAGGTGTCCGCCCGGGAACACCCATAGGCCTGCATCCTGGAGCGTTGGCTTCTCATCGCGCAGCTGAAGCAGCGCAGCACTACCATGGAGGAGGACCACGCCACAGACCCCCAGGGGTCCCTGGGTGGCGCCACCGCGCGGACTTGCGAGCCTCATGGTCCTGTGCTCCCCCGCAGGTCTTGAATCGACTGCCGCAGACCCTCCTCCAGTGAGGTCCGCTGCAGCTGTGGGAGCGATCTGGCCACAGCTGTCGTGTCGAAGTGGCGGTGGGCGATCTTCCCGCTCCGCGGCAGCGACTCGATCGTTACGTCGGAACCGATGCGCTCGCGAATCAGCTCAGCGAGATCGCGAAAGGTAACAGCTCGTCCGCTGGCCGCGTTGAGGATGCCGGTGCTCCGGCGCTGCAGCACCACCCCGATCATCGACACCACGTCCCCGATGTACGCGTGATCCCGCATGTCTTCCCCCGTACCGAATATCTTGATTCGCCGCTCCGTCAGGGCGGAGCGGATGAAGCGGTTTGGGCCATAGCTGTTATGGGTGTCCCCCGCTCCGAAGATGGCAGAGGGGCGCAGGATACAGAAAGGGATCCCTCGTGCCTGCGCTGCATGGCCTAGTATGTGCTCGCGGGCTATATGCATGAGCGAGTAGAGGTCGGTGGGGCTGGGGGGCGTGTCTTCGGAGATCAGGGATTGGCGTCCGTCATAGACCGCATCGGAACTGACGTAGACGAGATGCGCACAGGGAACTTCCGCCAGCACCTGAGCGAGACACTCGGCCATCCGGAGGTTCTGCATGAGGGTGTCAACGTCGCGACCCCTGTCCGGCGTCAGCGCCGCCGCAACCACGACGGCGTCGCCGGGCTCCAGGATTTCCCGAAGCCTGTCTGCTGCTCCTTGCTCGCAAAGGTCGAGCTCCTGCCGCGGCACGGCCCTGCCCTCACAGCCGTGCGCCCTCAGGAAGTCGAGGAGTTCGCGGCCAACGAAGCCTCGCGAGCCCAGCACGACCACCCGCCGTGGCGGCGCTGGTTCGGGTAGAAGATGCGACAGCACCTGGGATGACCCCGCTCGGGGGATCTCATTCTAGAGGCTCTTCGCAGCTGCCCCCAAACTGCACCAATTGGCCAAGAGCGGCCGTAGTCTAGGTGCGAAGAGAGCGTAGCGTCAAGCGCCCCAAACTACCTCTGTAGAGAGCACATGATCTGAGCGCTTTTTTGCGCAAGTGAGGAGTCCGCTTTTCTGGGCCGGGAGGGCGGGGAGGTAGAAGGCGTCGTGGGAGGCGCCGATATTCCTTCCGCCCTCGGCCGTGTAGCGGGCGATGAAGGTCAGGGACGTGATTTTGCCGGCAATCAGCGGGCAGTACACGTGGTTGCAGGCGGGCCGAGATTCTGGGGACGAGCCCCAGGAGCTTGAGACGCTGGCAGTATCGGAGGGAGCGGCACGGCTACGCGGGTCTGATCGACATGCGTCGCGGGGTTCCGTCGCCGCGACGGGCCCCGGTTGCCGAGATCCAGCGGATCGTGGGGCTGCATCGCGACACGTATCGAGGCTACAACGCGCGGCATTTCTACCAGACTGTGAAGCGCGAGCACGGGGTCAAGCTTTCGTACTCGTACGTGAGGCGCTCTTGCAGGGGGCGGGTCTGATGAAGAAGGGACGGGCGCGGGGTCGGCACCGAACGAGGCGTCCGAGACGGCCGCGTTTGGGGAGATGCTGCACCTGGACGGGAGCCGTCACTGCTGGCTGTCGCTGGTGCCCGAGGCGAAACAGACGCTGATCCAGGTCGTTGACGACGCGACCTCACGGCTGCTCTACGCCCAGCTGTGGCCCGGGGAGACGACTCGTGCGGTGATGACAGCGATGCGGGATGTCGTGCGGCGTGAACGCTTTCTCCCCACCCACAACGAAGAGTTCGTCAAGCCGCCCGCGGATCCGACAAGTGCCTTCGTGGGACTCGACGACGTCGACTTGGACGAGATCTTCTTCGAGGAGGCCGTCCGGAAGGTGGGCACGGACAACACGGTCGGAATCGACGGGCTGCTGCTCCAGATTGAGAAACAGGCAGCCAGGCGTACGTGTGCAAGGCTCGCAGTCCAGGTTCGCCGTCACCTCGACGGCGGCTACACCATTCGCCGTGGGGCTCAGCTTCTCGGCGTCTACGATCCCGCAGGGCGCAATCGCACCACGGTGTCGCGGCCGACGACGCACCAGGATGCCGCAGGAACGACGCAAGGGACTCGGGTCGACTCCAGGGTCGTCCCCACTATCAGCACTTACAGGCCCGCGGGGAGACCCCGGGGCGTGGCATCGAAGGTCTAACGGACGCGGTCAGATCACTTGTCAAAACCGAGCGGACCCTTCACTTGTCATCAACGGCGCCCCAACTACCTCGGCAAAGCGAGTCTCCTTCTGTACTGACGGTGGTGCCACTCCATCCTCTCCCCGGAGCCTGGAGGATAGGTCCAGTTCAACTTCACGATCGACCACTCATCTCCCCCGCTCTGGTCTCGCGAGACCTCTCGATGCCCGAGGAGGCTGGTTCCGCTGCGCGCTTCGGCCACGACTCGCACCGCCTGGCACGTGGGCCTGCCGAGGACCGGGTGCAGTAGCTCCCGGCGAGTCCAACACACGAAGTAGTCGGGTTCGAAGTACTTCGTGTTCGAACGCTTATCAGCAAGCCACAGGTAGCGAAAGTCACGGCGCAAAAAGAACTTGCCTTGCGGGTTACGAAGCTTGCTGTGGCCCATCTGCGGATCGAAATACGCCCATCCCTTGGTGATGGTGGCGATGGGAGCCGCGTAGTTATTGACGACGAATGAAGAGCCTTGGTACTGCGGCTTCTGCAGCTCCTTGAGCAGGGTTGCGTTCGGGTCAAGCCAGGCGATCCAGCAGGCCTGCAGCATCAGCCAGTACCAGGACAAGAGGCAGAGCAGCAGCAGCGCGCCACCAGACAAGAGCAAATGGCGCCTTGGTGCCGTTCTGGGCTCCGACCTCGCAGGCATCTCGGGGGAGCGAGTCGTGAGCGGCACGGCGCGGTGGGCCGCAGCGAGGGCCTTGAGTGAATTGAGACTCACCTGCGCCAGCACATAAAAGGTGGCAGCGAAGGGAACCAGATGCAGGTAGATGGTCAGGGGGCAGTACCGCACTAGATAAGCGCTCATGACGTACCCCGGGGAGAGACAGAAGACCGCCACTCCCGCGACCACACCCGCGATGACGTACAGGAACAGGCGTTTGAACCTCCGCCGCTCTCGACCCATTAGAGAACGTGGTGCCAGCACGAGGCTCACGGCCAGCCCGGCGCCCCAAAGCACCGCCAGGCGCCACACCGCCACACCGCCGGAGCGGGCGACGAGCTCCCGGAACAGCGGCTCAAGAGCAGCGCCGCTTTCGTAAAGAAGGGGATGCAACCTGGCCAGGGCCGCAAACACAAGCAGCAGCACCGAAGCACCCATGACCCTGCTCGCCGGAGGCCCAAGGCCGTCTCCCTTCCGCCCACGCAGCCTGCGATAGACCGCCAGGCCCAACCCACTCACTCCCGTCCCCGCAATCACTGCTCCGACGCGCTCCGGCCACCGGCCCTCATCAGGCAACTCGACAAAAGAGGCGTCCGTCATTGTCGCCCACACGAAAAGGGCGGCTGCACCTGTTGCCCACGGTATCGCTTTTCGCGCCGACCACCTCCGGCGCGATCCCTCCGACACGATCACTACCTCGAAGACCGGTAAGAAAGACAGCGCCCAGGCACTTGAGATCAACAGAGCGACGAACAAGAGCGCTGGGGTATAAGGCAGGAGACACCAGCGGAAAAGGGCAGCGGCCGCCCGGTAGCTTCCGACGCCTGTCGGAATGTTGTCCCAAAACACCAGACGGTGCTCTTCTACAAAAGACCAGACCTCCCTTCGGAATGCGCTCAGGTCCGTCGGCGCAGAGTCACGAGCAAGGAACGTCAGCTTCACGTCCTGAAGAAGCCCGTCCCAGCCGAGATAGCCGATCACCTGCGCAGTCAGAACACCCGCACCGAGCACGGCACCTCCGACGATCAGTAGCCACGCTTGAAGAACCCGGCGCGGCCGCCGCCGAGAAATCAGGCCCGCATAGACCGTCGCCAACAGCGTCACAAAGGTCGCGAAGATGACCTCAAAATAGGCAAGGCAAGCGAAATTCAGCAGCGTGATCGCCACCAACCATCGTGGGAGACGACCCCTCCTGGCGAGACCGTGTACGCACAGGAGGCTGGAGAACACGAAGAAGTGATGCCATGTCCTCCAGGTATTGACCAGCCACTGCGTCTGCATCACGTAGTCGGTCATCAAGAGGAGACAGTACGCGAGCGCGAATAGCGGGGTAGCAACTCGACTGAAGTAGTGGTACGCGAACAGCAGCCCCGCCAACCCGACCGTGAAGGTGGTTACCACGATCTGCGCCTCGGCCGTGCGAGCGCCCAGCAGGTACAGGAGAAGCGTATAGAAACGTGGGAAGTTCCCCTGGTGCGTGTAGACATAGGGATGCTGGGTCTGCGCGAGGCCATAGGCCTCGTCCGTCAACCCAAACGTCTCTCGGACGCCAAAGCGCAAGATGTTCGTAGCGTGGACGAGCGAGGAAAACGTCTCGTTGTTGTCGAGGACGTACGGCAGACCCCTCGTGGACTCGAGAAACCAGCCGAGGATCAGGGCGT
>CAYZLC010000115.1:0-5842 GCA_964479365.1 uncultured Dehalococcoidia bacterium | reverse complement strand
CACCGGCACATTCACCCCACCGAACCCCGGCCCGAATGCCTCCGGGCTCCTCACACTGACGACCTCAGGCAGCACCCCGAGCAGTTCTTCGATCGAGGTCCGCGGCATCGCTACCATCGAGGGAGCAGCCGTGACCCGCACGGGGACCACCCTCCTGAACGTACAGGCCGCCGGACAGACTTCTCTGACGGGCCAAGTCCTGGATGAGAACGAGAAGCCACTTGCCGGGGTAACGATCAAACTGGGTGGGACCACGCCCACCACCCTCGGGACCACCGATGCCGCCGGCAACTTCCTGGTGAACCTCTCTGTTGCCGGCTCCCAGGTATTCCTGATCGACGGCTCCACCGCGAATGCCCCCAGCGTGAGTTATGCCAGCATCCCGGTCACGGTCACCATTCAGGCCGGCGTGGTGAACACTCTCGGCTTCATCCCCCACCTCCATGCGCAGCCGGTGACGCAACCGCTCCCCGTGGCCCCGGCGGTGGCCACCCCCATCACCTTCGCCAACCTCCCCGACTTCCAGGTGACCATCCCGGCGGGGGTGAGCATCATCGGCTGGGACGGCCAGGCGAATACCCAGATCGGGGTCCGCGCGGTCCCGCTGGATCGGCTGGCGGTGCCCCCCATTCCCCCGGGCGTGGAGACCAATACGGTCTACATGTTCAGCTTCGGCAAGGTGGGTGGCGGCACCCCTACCCAGCCCGTACCGGTGACCTTCCCCAACACCATAGGGGCTTACCCTGGCCAGCAAGTGGAACTCTGGTACTACAACGAGGCCCCGGACGGGACCGCCCCCAACCAATGGGAGATGTTCGGGCTCGGGACTGTAAGCAACGATGGCAAGCTGATTGTCTCAAATCCGGGCGTGGGCATCCCCCGCTTCTGCTGCGGGGCGGGGTTTCCCCGGCGGCCACCTCCGCCGCCAAACACGCCACCCGACGAGGGCGCCCCGGACCCCTGTCCCGACGATTGTCCTCCCCCGCCTCCGGGGACCTGCCCGGTAGACTGTCCATCGGAGGCCGAAGCCGATCCTGTGGAGCCCCCGAGCGGGATCTTCCTCCACCGGATGACCGATATGACTCTCCCCGGCCGGATCCCGGTTATCATAGGTCGCACCTATCGGACGAACGATCCGACGCTGGGTCCCTTTGGCATCGGGACCAGCACGAGCTATGACGCCTACCTCCGGCAGAAAACGACCGACTTGGTCATCGTCTTCCTCCCTGGGAACTACAAGTCCCGGTGGGCCCGGCAGCCGGATGGAAGCTACAGCGTGGGGGATAAGGGGAACTTCCGTGGGGCGAAGCTCACCAAGAACGTGGACAACACCTGGACCCTGCGCTACAAGGACGGCCGACAGTGGCTGTTCAACTCGGCAGGCTGGCTGATCGCCCAGCAGGACCGAAATGGCAACCAGCTCACGATCATTCGGGATAGCCAGAACCGGATCAGTGTGCTCAGGGAGCCGGGTGGGCGGGAACTGGCGTTCACCTACAGCGGGAGCGATACAAAGATCCAAAGCATCCAGGATCCCCTGGGCCGCCAAGTGCGCTATCAGTACGATGGGAGTAACCGGCTCACCCAAGTCACCGACCCGGCGAGCGGCACCTGGCTGTACACCTACGACAGCAGCCACCGGATGCTCTCCGTGACCAATCCCCGGGGTATCCTCCAGACCCAAAATACCTACGATGCCGCCGGTCGCGTCGCGACCCAGACGCTGGCTGACGGGGGGGTGACCCGATTCGAGTACACCGTGGTGGCCGGCACCATTGTGGCTACCCAGGTCACCGATCCCCTGGGAACCACTCGCCGCTATCGCTTTACAGGCGGCTATGCGACTGGGCGCACTGATGCCCTGGGCCAGTCGCAGAGCATCCTCCGCGCTCCCGGCACAAACCTCCTCCAGGCGCGGGGGGACCGGTTGGGTCGCACGACGACATATGCGTACGACTCAGCCGGCAACGTCACGCAACGGATCGATCCGCTCGGCCAGCCTCGGACCTTCATGTATGAGTCCACCTTCAACCGGCTCCTGACCAGCACAGATCCCCTGAACCAGACCACCAGCTTCGGTTACGATGCCAAGGGCAACCTCACGAGCGTCACAGACCCGCTGAACCACACGACGACCCTCGTGTACAATGCGACCGGGGATCTCACGAGCGTGACCGATCCCCTCAATCACACCACCACTTTCGAGTACGACGCGGTGGGGAATCTTGTGGGAACGGTGGACCCCCTGGGCAACCGCACCGAGCGCACATATGATGCCGTATCACGGCTCATCACGATCAAGGACCCGAAAGGGCCCGTTACCCGGTACTCCTACGACGCGCTCGATCGCCTCGTGACGATCACCGATCCTCTCAATGGAACCACCCAGTTCACCTTCGACCCCATGGGGAATCTCCTCACCGTAACGGATGCTCGGGGGAACACAACAAGCCACACCTATGATGGCAGGAATCGCCTCCTAACTCGGGCCGATCCCTTGAACCGTATCGAAACGTACTCCTATGACCTTAATGGGAACCTGAAGACGGTCACGGACCGCAAGGGGCAGATAACGACATATACCTATGATGCCCAGAACCGCCGGATCCGCACCGACTATGCTGATGGCTCCTTTATCTCGAACGCCTACGATCCCACCGGGAACCTCCTCACCGCAACGGACTCCCAGACCGGCACCATCACCCGGAGCTATGATGCCCTGAACCGCCTGCTTAGCGAGGTGACGCCGCAGGGGGCGATTACCCATGCTTACGACCAAGTTAACCGCCGTATCCAAATGCAGGTGAATGGCCTCGCGCCGGTCACCTATAGCTATGACGCCAACGGCCGCCTGATCCAGCTCGCCCAAGGGCCCCAGACTGTTTCCATTACCTATGACCCCCTGAAGCACCGAACGGCGCTGGTCTTGCCAAACGGGACCACGGTCATCTACACGTACGACGCGGCGTCCCGGATAGTGGCCCAGAGTTATACGGGGCCCCAGGGACTCCTCGGCGATTTGACCTACACGTACGACCCGAATGGGAATAGAATCACGACCGGTGGGACCTGGGCACGGAGCGGCATGCCGGGGACCATCGCGACCAGTGCGTATGATGCCGCGAACCAGCAACTGGCCTTCGGCACCGCGACCCAGATCTTTGACGCGAACGGGAACCTGTTGACCCAGACCGATGCGAATGGGACAACTACATATACCTGGGATTCCCGCAACCGCCTCGCGGCGATCAATGGGCCCACCTTAAGCGCCTCCTTCAGCCACGACGTCCTGGGCCGTCGGGTGACTAAGACAATCAATGGCCAGGTCACCAGCTCCCATTTCGACAGCCTAGACACCGTGAGAGAGATCGGTGGAGCGGGTGAGGCAAGCTATCTGCGCACGCGCGCAATTGATGAGGCGCTCAGTCGTACCGGTGTCATCGGCACGGAGGTCTACCTGGCCGACGTCCTCGGCAGTACCGTGGCCCTCACCGATCCCTCCGGCATCCCCCTCACCGAGTACACCTACGAGCCTTTCGGCCAAACGACCGCCGCCGGTACCCCCAGCCCTAGCTCCTTCCAGTTCACGGGACGTGAGAACGACGGGACAGGGCTGTACTACTATCGAGCCCGGTATTATGACCCGGTGCGCGCTCGTTTCCTGCAGAGTGATCCAATCGGGCTGGCAAGTGGAATCAACCTCTACGCCTACGTCGGCGGGGACCCCCTTTCATTTGCCGATCCCCTAGGTCTATGGCGTTGGCCGAGCCGGATTTTCGACGAAGCAAATGCCGACGCAGCGGGGCGGTTTCCTCGGGAAGAGTTGCATAATGGCCCGGGGGACGCATATAGGCACTGTCTTGCCAGCTGTATGATGACTAGGGAGAATAGCGAAGCTGAGGCAGAGTTCGGGGGCTGGCTGAATGAAGTGCGGGGAGACTGGACACACGATCAGGAGCGTGGCGAGAGACAGATGGACGAGTATAATAACGCTGTTGGCCGCATCTGCGGACGGACAGCGAGGAGCACTCAAGACTGCGTTGATGGGTGCCAGAGGGCTACCCTGATTAAGTCATACCAGGGAGGCTCAACCCCGAAGTATTCGCGACACGGAGTCTGGGGCAATTTTCGATAAGGGCTTCCAATTGAGAAAGCCAAGAAATTGGTCAGCGTCCCTTGCCCTTGGCCTTGCTATTGCCGCCGCAGGCTTGGTTCTCCTGGCCTTCGGCGGATACATCTGGTGGTTCGAATACTACTGGCCGGTAAGCTTTGTTGAGGTGGCAAAGGATCGGACAGAGCTCATGGACGGGATTGAAAGCTACGTCCCGGTCGATGACTTCCTTACGCAGCTTACGCGGCGGTCCTTATCCTATGAAGTACGTCGGCCACAGCCAGCGCCAGCACAAACGCGTCGACCACCCTTTAACATTACGACGGTGACCATTCGGCAGTTTTCTCATCTGGGATTCTCCGGCGAGTTGATTGTGGAGTTCTTCAATGACAGATTGCTTGGTGTACGGTTCTTCCCGTTAGACATTGATGGCTACCTTGCACAGTTGCTCTCTCAAAAGGGCCTTGATCTCACGACGCAGCGTGAGACCCGACAATCCAGTAATAGCCGTGAATGGTTAGCAACTGACAACTTAGGAAGGCGGTACGTTGGCTGGGAAGATGTTCGACTAGGGAAGGAATTGAGTCTATGGATAAAGCGCTACTCTTAGCAAGTAATGGGGGGACCAGGCCGTTTTTTCGTCGTCAAGGTAAATTCCTCCTTTCGACGTCCGTGCGTCACCCTCGTGGTTTCGTGAGTCGCTTCCCAGGGGGCCTCTCCCGGGTATGCTCCCTCGCCCCATCGTAGTTGCAGGATCCAACATTACACCTCCCTGACGAGCCTCGACCGCGACGGCCGTCGCCGGCACGAGCGTGAACTTGAAGGTGAGCACCATCACCACCAGCGGCTACAGCGGCCTCACCACCCTCAGCACGGGCTCCCTCCCCGCCGGAGTCACCGGAACATTCACCCCGCCCAACCTCGGCCCCAACGCCTCCGGCCTCCTCACCCTCACAACCACAGGAAGTACGCCGAGCAGCTCCTCCATCGAGGTCCGCGGGACCGCCACCGTCGATGGCGCCGCCGTCACACGCACCGGGACCAGCCTCCTGAATGTGCAGGGCGCCGGCCAGACCGTCCTGGCGGGCCAGGTGCGCGACGAGAACGAGAAACCGCTTGCAGGCGTGACCATCAAGCTGGGCGGCACCACCCCGACCACCCTCGGCACCACCGACGCCGCCGGCAACTTCCTCGTGAACCTCTCCGTCGCCGGCCCCCAGGTGTTCCTCATTGATGGGTCAACCGCAAATACAGCAAGCGTCAGCTATGCGTCGATCCCGGTCACCGTCACCATTCAACCTGGGATCGTGAACACCCTGGGCTTCACGCCACATCTTCACACCCAGCCAGTGACGCAACCGCTCCCGGTGGCGCCCGGTGTCGCCACCCCCATCACCTTCGCCAACCTCCCCGACTTCCAGGTGACCATCCCCGCAGGGATCTCCATCATCGGCTGGGACGGCCAGCCCAATACCCAGATCGGCGTCCGCCCGGTCCCGCTGGACCGGCTGGCGGTTCCTCCCATTCCTCCGGGTGTGGAGACCGACACCGTGTACATGTTCAGCTTCGGCAAGGTGGGCGGTGGCACCCCCACCCAGCCCATCCCGGTGACCTTCCCGAATACCATCGTAATGCGGGACGTTGTTGACTCAGTGGAATCGCCTTGATAGGCTCTCCCCCGGCCAGGAAGGAGGGTGCAACCGGCGATGCCCCGCCAGGCGCGGCTCGATG
>CAYZLC010000114.1:0-5862 GCA_964479365.1 uncultured Dehalococcoidia bacterium | reverse complement strand
CGCACCATCGCTACCCGGTGCTCCGACGCCGTAATCTGCCGCTCAGCCTTGCGCCACGGTTGGCCGGCAGGCACGAACAGCACACGGTCCAGCGCCAGCTCCTCACGCGCAGCCTCCCCAAGGATAAGGTGGCCGACGTGTACCGGATCGAAGGTGCCGCCCAGGACGCCAAGCCTCATCTCTCCAGCTCCAGCTCGACATCGCCCAGTCGCACGCGGTCTCCCGGCCTCGCCCCGGCGCGCCGCAAGGCACCGGCCACACCCCAGCGCTTGAACCGTCTCCAGAGCTCCGCGCGCCCTTCCTCCGTCTCCACCGGCATCACCTCAGCGAACGCCACGGCCCTCTCCCCATCCACGCGGAACGCCCCGTCTTCCCTCCTGACATCCACGCCGCCCACCGGCGGCCCCGCCACCTTTAGCGGCTCGCTCTGCACCGGCGGCGCCTGCTGAGCCGATTCGCTCTCGGCGCGCAGCATCGTCGCCAGCCGTCCAACGAGATCATCCAGGCCTTCCCTCCCGGCCGCCGACACGAACAACACTTCTATCCCGGCCTGTTGGAACAGCAGGCGTCGTTCCGACATGCGTTCGCCCACTTCCGGCTTGTCGATCTTGTTCACCGCCACAAGGCGCAGCCGGCCGACCACTCCCTTGCCGTAAGCTGCGACTTCCTTCTCAACAACGTGAAAATCCGCGACCGGATCGTCGCTGCCACCGTCAAGAAGGTACAGCAGGACTTTCGTCCGCTCGATGTGCCGCAGAAACTCAAGCCCCAGACCTGCACCCTCGTGTGCTCCCTCGATCAGGCCCGGCACGTCCGCGACGACGAACGTCTCCCAGTTCCATTCGACGACGCCGAGCACCGCTTCAAGCGTTGTGAAAGGGTAGTCGGCCACTTTCGGCCGCGCCGCTGAGATGGCGCGCAAAAGCGTCGACTTACCGGCGTTCGGCAATCCAACTATTCCCACATCCGCCAGGAGCTTCAGATCAAGGACCAGCCTTGCCCCTTCGCCCCGCTGTCCCCGCTGCGCAATCCGTGGCGCGCGCTGTATCGACGTCGCGAAGCGCGCGTTTCCCCAACCGCCAGCGCCGCCCCTCGCAGCCACCAGGGAAGCTCCCTCCACCACCACCTCCCCAAGCTGTTCCAGCCCGCCATCTTTCCCGAGCCTCGACACCTCCGTCCCGAGGGGCACCTTGATCACCAACGACTGGCCGCGACGACCATGCCTCTTGCCTCCCTCTCCCGGTATCCCGGTTTCCGCGCGGTATGTGCGCCGGCGCCCCAACTCCCTCAACGTCCGCACGGAGCGGTCCGCGACGATAACCACACTGCCTCCGTCTCCGCCATCACCTCCATCAGGGCCGCCCCGCGGAACAAACTTTTCTCTCCGGAAACTAACGCACCCTGCTCCGCCTGCTCCGCCGTATACCTCGATCTGAACCCGGTCGATCATGACTGTTTAATTATAGAGATGACTTAGAAACGATAATGTAGTCGTCGTAGTCGTAGTGTTGTTGAAGATGTGAATTATGTGCCCGCTCCAACTGGGGATAGCGGTGTGGAATCCTCGAGAGCGTGCCTGCGGGTAGGCGTAGGGAGATGTGGAGAGGGCGGCTAGTGGTGGTTGTTGTGGTTTGCGGTGGAGCGGATTTCCGACAGTTGGGCAACCAGTCGCGGGTCAGTTGCCAGGCAGCGTGATATTTTCTGCACGCCGTGGATAACGGTGGAGTGATCGCGGTGTCCGAGGAGGAGGCCGACTTGTTTGAGGGCAAGTTGAGCGTCTTCCCGGAGGAGATACATGGCGGTGTGGCGGGCCTCGGCGATGGGCCGGGCCCGGCTCTTACCAGTCAGCGCCTGGAGCGAGATTCCGAAGTATGAGGAGACGGCCTGGAGGAGGGCGTTGGGGTCGGGGGGAGACGTGACGGCCGGTCTGATCGCAGCCAGCGCTCGGGCGGCGCAGTCCAGAGTGACAGTTACATGCATGAGGTTGGCGTAGGCGAGTACCCGGTTCAGCAGACCCTCCAGCTCGCGAACGTTGTCCGGAGCCCGCTCTGAAAGCAGGCGGGCCACAACGTCTGGAAGATCGATACCCTGTTCCGCCGCCTTCCTCTTCAGTATGGCGAGACGGGTCTCTGTGTCCGGCGGTTGGATGTCTGTAACCAGGCCCCACTGGAAGCGCGAGCACAAGCGGCCTTCGAGACCCGGTACCGATGCCGGTGGCCTGTCACCGGCGACGACGACCTGGCACCCGTCTGAGTGAAGATCGTTGAACGTGTAGAAGAACTCCTCCTGAGTCCTCCCCTTGCCGGCAAAAAACTGGATGTCGTCTACGAGCAGTAGCTGCGGCGATCGGTAGCGTCGGCGGAACTCATCGGAGCGGCCCTGCGCTATTGCGGTTACGAAATCGTTTGTAAACTGCTCCGATGTTACATAAAGGGCGGTCTTCTTACCCTGCGTCGCGCGTTGGGCGATCGCCTGGAGGAGGTGAGTCTTGCCGAGCCCGGGCGTGCTGTGGATAAAGAGGGGGTTGTAGTCCGCGCCTGGATTCTCGGCAGCGCGACCTGCTGCGGCGGCGGCCATGCGATTGCTGTCCGCGACGACGAAGTTCTGGAAAACGTAGCGGGGGTTGAGTCTCTGCTGTCGCGCCGGGCTTGAGATCACGGCTTGCGCTGGGCCGATCGCACTCTCCAAGGGCAGCGCGCTATCCGCGTGGCCGTTGGTGTGGCCGTTGTGTCCCTTGATCTCGAAAGCTACCTCGGTGGGGCGGCCCAGTATCCGGCCCACTGTCTGTGAGACTAGGCTGCGCATACGCGTTCCCAGCCACTCCCTCACGAACTCCGTCGGCACGCCGACAACGAAGTTCCCGGGCTCGACGCGCAACCCCTCGGTCTCCTTCAGCCAGGTGTCATAGTTGGGGCGCGTGACGTGTAGCTGGAGCTGTCCAAGCGCGGTATTCCAGATTCTCTGAGCGGTTGGGTCTGCCATTTAAACACCTCCGGTGCATAGTAAAGGCACGACACCGCGGTTGTGGATGGGCTAGCGGGGCGTTCGAGCGCTGGCGCGCCTTTTGCGCGCTTTTAGTGTCGCCATCCGCTGAGGAGACGGCAAGTGCAAGCAGGCGAATCAAGAGCTAATCCTTGGGTTATATGGCGTCCAGATAGGGCGTACGCGAGCAGTGGTCATGACTGGAGATAGCCTTTCTCTGGCTTTATAGCGGATTCATTTTGGCCTGCGGCCAGCACAGGGTCATTGGAAACCAAGCCCCCCTTCGCCGCCAGGATTGCGGCCTGGGTGCGGTCGGAGACGCCGAGCTTGTCGATGACGCGCTGCACGTGGTTCTTAATAGTGCCGACACTGTAGCGCATCTCTTGGGCGATTTCCTTGTTACTAAGACCGCGCGCCAGCATCTGGAGGACGCTCTTTTCTCGCTCCGTCAGTGCCTCGATTGACAGATGTCTCGGTGGCTCCTCTGGAGGGACATCGGCAAGGAGTGTCCTTAGCAGGGTTCGGTCGATCAGAGAGTCCCCATTCCTGATGATGCGTATGGCATCGATGAGATAGGTCTGGTCGATGCCTTTGAGGACGTATCCAGCGGCTCCGCAGAGTACGGCCTTCTTGAGATATTCGGTAGTCTCGTAGCTGGTGAGGATAAGTATCGCCGTCTCCGGATGCTCCTTATGGATTAGCTCGGTGGCCGCCAGTCCGTCCATATCCGGCATGCGCACGTCCATGAGGACAACATCGGGCGCAACCTCGTGCACTCGCTGGACGGCCTCGCTGCCGGTCACGGCCTCGCCCACCACCTCCATGTCCGCGCTCGACAGGATACTACGCAGCCCTTCCCGCACCATGGGATGGTCATCCGCAATGAGCACGGTCGTCGGACGCTTCGCAGAGCTACTCATTTCAACTGGCCATTGCCGCCCTGGGAGGCGCTAGTTGAGGAATGGTCACCGTGATAAGGGTGCCACCCGCAGGTTCGCTCACGATCCGGCAGACGCCGCCCAGCAGACGCGCTCGCTCCTGCATGCCGATGAGGCCCAGGCTCTGACCGCTGGCGGCCCTGGCCATCGCCTCGTCCACGTCGAATCCCTGGCCCCAGTCGCGTATTTCTAACCCCACGATGTCGTGCTCGACCCCGAGGCCCACTTTTACGCGGGCAGTTCGCGCGTGCTTACGAACGTTAGTCAGCGCTTCCTGGATAATCCTGAAGAGAGCCATCTCCACAGCGGGCTCCCCGCGCCAGTCGCCCAGGCTAAGATCTAACTCCCAACGCGTCCAGCCCTCGTGAGTATCAAGATCTTGCAGATGAAGCTTCACCCTTTGGGCAAGGGTGAAGGGGTCGCTGGCAGACGGATGGAGACCAGAAAGCAAGCGCCGCCCCTCCCGGATGGCTTCCTTCAACTGCTGGGAGATCTGGGTTAGCTGCTGGTCAATCCAGTCGTGGCGAGAGGCGCGCTTCGCCCGCAAGCGGTCCAGTCGCATGTCGGCGGCGAAAATGATCTGAAGGAGGCCATCGTGGAAGTCGTAAGCAACCTGCCGGGATGCTTCCTCCGCCCGCCCGCGATCGGCGATCGCCTCACGGAGTTCGATGCTGGGTTCTGAGAGCTCAGCCATTCGTTCCTAAATCCGCGTTTCTCGGTTAACGCTCATCTTGGCGCGCGCCTCCTGCATTGCTTACCTCCAGCAGCCCATGGTTTGGGGGAACGGCGGCTGATCGACAGCCTTGCGCCCCCGTGTCTCAACCTCTCCGCTTCGGCCGGGCTGCAAGTTGTCAGAATTCGGTTCTCTCGGACTCAGCGCCGATCTTTGATACTATGAGTTCCAACCGCACGATCTTGCCCGCGTGGGCCACCAGCTTGAAACTGCCATAGAAGTGAGGGCTGCCGTGCCCCTGGCCGAGCCAGCGGCGCACCTAGCCTACTGCTTCCTCGGCCGAATAGCTGTGGCCCATAGGAAACTCGCTCGGCGGGAACTCCTGATCCTTCATTCTGACGCCTCTCAGCTTCTTTGCTTAGCGCCGGTTCAACTGGGGCGGGTTGAAGCCCGACGCAATGGATTTTGGGCGACGCCTCAGACCCGCTGACCTGCGGGAACTCCCATGCGAAACACCATCCAGGTGAGTTGTCTGTTAGGAGCGGATGCCGCACAACGTAACACCGGAACCCGGAGCGGTCAAGCGGCCTTATGGTTAGCGATTGGGGAAAGTTAGCCTGTTGGTCACTTTCCTTAGCCCCGGAAAATGACAAGTTAGAGCTGCGCAGGCGGGTTGCTGGCCATACGTCGACGACGAAGTTGCCTGTTTGGACGAGCAAGCCCTCCGCGTCCTTCAGCCATGTATCATAATTGAGGCCGGAGACCTGACGCGGAAGCTGTCGCAGGGCAGGATTCCAGATACGTTCAGCAGTGGGATCGGCCATGATACCCTCCGGTGCGGTGGTGTCCGGTTGCAGCGGACCGTGCCTCTTGGAGCGAATTTAGGGAGCGGACGTGCGGACACTAGCAAGGACGACCCGAGGTAGTCAACCCGCTTATGTCAACATGTGGACGGAGAAGCTGGCCTTTTCGAACTCCGGAAAGAACCTCTCGGAAATCGCCGCGAACCCGCGCTCAAAGCTCTCTATAATGACCATGCGGGCGCGCACGCCATGTTCTTAGCCATCGACGTAGGGAATACAAACGTAACGCTCGGTCTTTTCGAGGCCGACTCTCTGCGCGCTACCTGGCGCCTGGCCACGGATATAGACAGACTCGCGGACGAATATGGCAGTTTGATCCTGAGTTTGGTGCAGCATAGCGGGCTTTCAGCTAACGAAGTCGAGGACTCCGCGATGACCTGCGTCGTTCCTGAGCTGGAGCCGGTGT
>CAYZLC010000113.1:0-5878 GCA_964479365.1 uncultured Dehalococcoidia bacterium | reverse complement strand
CGCGTGCAACGTGAACCCATCGAGCGACGCGCAGCAAGCTGTCGCCCTCAGTGCCGGCTCGGTACGACGACGAGGACGACGTCACCACCTAGAAGCGCGGGTCGGCCTCACCCGTCTTCGCCCACAAGGACCTCGGCCGAACTTAATCTCTGGTCGCCCGGACGCCGCTGTCAGCATCCGTGCTGTTCTGGGTTGCAGCCTCGCTTGTCCCCGAAGCCCGTGACCTGACGCCGACGCCTTCCTCAGGTTGCGGTGACGCTGCACCTTCAAGCGCGCCCGGCTGAGGGGACGTGAACTCAATTTCTTGCTGCGCTGAATTAATCAGAGCTGGGCTAGACGACTCAGGAGCTGGGAGGAGCTCCAACTCGAAACGTATCTGGCCACGAATCCGTCTAAGCTCAGCGAGGAGAAACCCCGAGGTAACAAGGCCCGCGACGGTGAGGCCGATGCTCAACCACGCAGTTCGCGGGGGAATGGGCCATGCTTCGTAGAGCACAAGAGGAAGGATGAGCGCGGGACCCGCCAGGACACTTGAATAGGTGATCGCCCCGGCTAGTCGCGATGGGTACAACCCTAACCAAGGGAAGCCCCCCAAGGGTTCCCCTTTCAACATGAGTGCGGCCACATGCTGCACCGTTAGAAGTAAATAGAGGAGCACCGATAAGGAGGCCGCTGGAGCAAAGATGACGAGGACACCCTCGTCGAGCGATACATCGAGCAACGATGCACGACGCCGCGTCTGCTCTCGGCGCTGCGCAAGGAAACCAAACGCCGCTTGAGGGGTTAGTGCCCGCACTTCGTTCCAGACGCTTTTTAGCGCTGGCAGTGCAACGACATCCCTCCCAACCCATCGAGCCACCCCCTTGACGATGAATTCCTCTTGAAAGTGCATGTCCGGGATGCTGAAAAGGAACATTGGCGCGGTTGCGCTAACCTCGTCCTCCACTTCTAGACCTGCCTTGTTGGGATGTTTGAGGACAAGCGTCATCTCGAACTTCCTTGGTTCCTCTGGCCCGGGGCAGGCCTCGTCCCCGACTTGCCAGCAAGGTTTCACGACAGTCCTGACGCGATCGATCATTGCCCGCCCGGCCAATGGCTTTAGCGCTGCCTCGGCCGAGAGGAGAAGATGCTCCCACCGCGGAACGGCGACTGCCATCATGTGGCTCTCGATGAAGGCTGCGTACGTCTCGAGCGAATCAGCACTCGTTGGAACGCTTACATATATAACCCTTCGTGGATAGAAGTCTGCATTTGTGGGTGGCCCTCCGGGATGCCCGCTCCTCCTGCCCGCGAAGTTTGGGATGGACAGCCGCTCGAGTCTCTTGCCGAGGTTTGTCCAGAAAATGGCAAGCTCCTCTTCCTGCTGATCGCAGAAGGTGTCAAGGGTCTTGTCGAGGGACTGATTCAGGACCTCTCTTGTGTGCCTAGCCACCCCCTGAAAACGGGACAACTCGTCAAGCGCTCGTTGGTAACGCTCGCTAGGCCTTTCTGAAGCTAACAGGACAGTCAGAACCGCAGACAGGCCCAACAGGACGAAGTGCGTGTTGCGCGCTGCTTCAAGGCTTTCCTTCACCATTCGCGCCCCCGGTTCCGGTTGCCGGCGCGGACCTCGTCAGGTTTCATCCCCCTCTTAGGCTGTTCCGGCCTCGTCACTTGGGTGACACCTTGGCCTTGGGCATTCGTTTCCGTATGTTGGACACGAGCTTGGATGGGGCATGGCCGCTCGTAATCCACTTCTCCGTCGCGTCGCTCCACAGCAGATCGGCCGTCGAGGAGTCGAACACTTTCAGATGGAGAAACGTACTCGGGACGGCCACCGACGTGGCGACGCCCGAGCTGGCTCCACCAGTAGTGACGACGGTGCCACTCGTTACGGAGAGAGCGTACTGGGAGCTTGACGTTAGCACCATGACGACGTCTGCTCTTTCGCGGGAGCCCACAACCTCGAAGCGGTTCCAGGCCTTGAGCTCCTTGTAGAACTTGTCGTAGGCCTTCAGATCACCGCTATCGTTGATCAGATAGACGGCCCTTGCGGTGGCGAGCTTCTGTGGCAGGGGTGCGTAGTCCTCGCTCGCGAGCATCGGCATCGCAAGGATCAAGCCCACGAGCGTGGGTAGCCATGAGCGCGTTGCCGGAGTTTGGCTATGCATCGCTTACCTCCGCGAAGACCACCATAGGGGATCCCTCACTCCATCCCGACGCTAACCGCGAGGTGCTCGGGCTTAGTCGCGGAGCCGAGGACGACCACCCTATCCTCTCGAAGCTCAAGCGGCGCGTAGAACTCGTGTTGCGTCGCCTCCTCCTCCTCCTCGCCCGTTTCGAAGTGACCATGGATGTAGGTCAGCTCAGGACCTGTCTCAGGAATCCAGTACCGCGCCTGCTCCTGTGGCGGGACGGTCTTCCCTCTGGGATCGCGCCCGGAGTTCAGGACCAGGAGGATCTCTACGCTGCCGTCGGCCCGTAGCTCGCTCGCCGTGAACTCGTAGTTGCTCGTCATCGGCTTACGCATCATCGTGATGCTTCCGCCGCCGATAGAGGTGGCGGTGAAGGTGCCACAGGGCTTGAACACGATTCCCTCGGCGTCAGCAGATCGCACAACCTCGTGTCGCTCGATCGGGTATGGGAACTGAGCGCGTAGCTCGATTCGCCGAAGAGTCTCCTTGCTGTGGTTGGCGATCACCAATCCGTACTGCCGCCGGTCGTCGAAGTACCCTGCCGGAAGGCTCTGCGCGCCCTCGACCGTGAAGGTGAAGCCTGGCCTCGGGTCGAAGGTGACATCGAGGCGGACAGACTGCTTGAGTTGCTTGACGATCACGTCGAAGGGCACTTTCGCCACCGAAAGAGGAGCCTTCGCCCCACTCGAAGCAGCTCGGCAGACCGCTTTAAATGTCGCGGGCGAGTCAACCTCCCTGACCGCGCGAATCTTTCGGAAGGCATCAACAGCCGCAACTGTTCCAGCGCCCGTCCAAGCGACCCACACGAGGAGGACCACGACGTAGAAGGCCACCTTCCAATCCATGCCGCGCTCACTTTCCTCCAACACTGTCTCGGCGTCAGACTGTCCAGCGGAATCGCCCCTTACGAGAGCAGAGAGAGGTCGGCAGTTTACCCTGCGGCCGACCCATGTCAGCGGCCCATTCTGATCGCCATGAAGGCGTTGAACGCCGTCAGGAGCGCGGCCGCGTTCGGCTGGTCCCGCAACCTCGCCACGTAGTCGGCGAGGTGCGCCTTCACCGTGTCGAGCATGACCCACGGGTCGATGGCCAGCACGTCTCGCCCGCCTTCGTTCACCATGTCGAATGTCGGGTAGGTCGGCGCACCGCCCTTGTGCAGGAGCAGCGTCCGGAAGATCGACTCGTGGAAGAGTCCGTTGCGCACTTGCGCCACGAACTCCTCCTTCACGGCCGCGCTCACACCGGGGTAGACCTCGTCGAGCCCGTCCTTGAGGAACTGCATGGAGTGCCCCTTGCTCTCCTCGCCCTTCAGGTAGCACGCGATGGTCTCGAAGTACGGCGTCACCAGCGACAGGATCGCCACCGAGGCGTTGTCGTCGCCACGCAGCCGGTCCGCCTGCTCGAACAGCCAACCCGAGATCTGGTCCTTGAAGATCTCGATGGCGTCTACTTCCCCGGCGTCGAACTGCTCGCGAGTCCAACGCGGGCTCATGTAGGCCATGCACTCCTCCTGTCTCAGAGGGAGGTCGAGAGTCTACTCCGGCGGCCAGCCCGGACACGGGCTCCGCACCCGCAGGCCCGCGTGCCCGAGGTAGGCTTGGCCTCTCCCACCCGAGCAGGAGGCACGCATGAGCATACCGAAGGACCGCCCGCGTTCGCTTCTTTTGGTCGTGCCCCTCGTGATCATCGCCGATGCGGCGCTCGTCTCTCGCGCCCGCGCCACTGGGGCCGATCCCAACTGGTGGAACCTCGGCGTGCAAGTCGTCCTCGCCATCCTGCTCTTCTGGTACGTCCTCGAGACGCGCCGCGTGGCCAACGAAACCCAGCGGGTGAGGCTCCAGAGCGAAGCACAACTTGCGCAACTCCGCGAGGAGCATCGTTCGAGAGTCGCCCCGTTCGTTGTCCCGACCCTTCACCCGCAGATCCGATACGACGACCCCAACAGGGGCGCGGCAGAGTACGCGCGGCATCGCGCGGGCGAGATGGCTGAGGGCCTGTGGGACCGCGTGGTAGTCGGTGGCGACCCCATCCCGGTCCACGCCGAAGCGCTAGCGCTCACACGACAGGTCCGCGTGCGACTCGAAGGCCATAACCTCGCGCAGGAAGTCACCGTGGTCTTCAGGCACGGCCTGACCAGATTCGCCGTTCTTGAGCGCGCCGTCCCTCTGCTCACGCCCGACCAGCGGGAGGCAGAGGTTGAGATCCGACCCGACTGGATCACCAACGCTGACCTCAAGGCCCGCCTCGCAGCGCTCTACGGTACTGTCGCCGCCAACACCGCCATGCAGCTCCTCGGGAGTGCAGGCGAGCACGTCGTGGGCCTCGTCTCACGGGACATCTCGGGAGCGGCCTACCTGCTCGTGCGACGCTTTATCGAGGTCGATCAGGCCAACGTCCAGCACGGTTTCTGCGAGCGCATTCCACTCTGAACGCTCCCGGCGAGAACAGGTGGCACCGAGTGAAGCCAGCGGCGCACGCTTCGGCGCGGTCTGGGGCTCATGGGGGTTCATCGAGGAGGAACCCAGCCAAGCCCTCGAGCGCGTCGCTAGCGCCTGGATAGCCCTTGTTGGGAAAGTTCAATGTGATGTAGCGATGACCGTATGCGGGTTCGGGGTCGGTGCACAGGTACGTCAGAGCGCCGAAGAAGAGGATGCCGCCGACACCGCTCTCTCGCAAGCAGGCATTGATGATCTCTCGCTTCGCTTGGAGGGCTGCGGCCTTGACGATGCGGCGACCCTCTTTCTCCGCGTCTTCGTCTGTGGCGACTTGGTACAGCACCGTGGGCCTAGCCGGGTCGTTCGAGTGATGGAAGAGGGCCTCCGTTCCGATCACGATCATTCCCTTTAGCCCGGTCCGCCCGATCTGCTTCCGGGCCTTCTCGATGGCGGAGCCCACGCTAGGGATACTCCGGGGTCGCTTGAGGGCAAGAGCCAGCCGGCCAGCCGGGATCGTGATCACGATGTCCGGCTCATCGATGGAAACCCCCTGGCCGATCCAGCGGACCAGCCTTGCGGCGATGTCGAGCTCGAAGAGATGGTCCTGCGCCTCTTCGGCCTGCGTCTCGAGTCTGTTGATCCGCCCTTTGATCCAGACTGCCAGCTTGTCGCTTCCGTCGACACGGCCGGCCATCCTGAGAATCGAGGCCAGCCGCATGCCCTGCTCTGCCATCATGAACGTCTCGACGGAGTGGGCGTCAGGTTCAAGGATGCCGCTTGAACCTGGAGGGTCTGCCAGGAGTGAAGCGAGCCGGTCGCACGCGCGGGCGACCTTCTCAAGATCGTGCTGTCCCTCCAGCCTGACGCCGAGCCGGGCCGCCCCCTCGCGGATGTCTCTACCGGCCCGCGTGCACATCTCGGGCGTCAGGGGCTTCGATTCCACGGAAGCCGCCCCAGGTGGTCCATACCTGTGTTCCACCATGAAGGGCACGTTGGAGTCTCGTTCCCTCGCCGTAGCCATACCCAAGTATGCCCGGCAGTCACCGCCCGCGAGTCGAGGTTGCGGCGAGGGCCCGAAGCCCCGCCCTTATCGCGCGCCGGCCCAGCGGGCGAACCGCGAGGCACACATGAGGCACGTAAGCAGAAACGACTCGGGACCTCTTTCGAGGCCCCGCTGTATCTGCCCTATTCTCTATTAGTTAGGTGGTCGGGGCGAGAGCGTAAGTAATACAAGGGCGGTTCGCCAGTCAAGCCGCGTCGTCGCGGGCG
>CAYZLC010000112.1:0-5895 GCA_964479365.1 uncultured Dehalococcoidia bacterium | reverse complement strand
TAGCGGCGCTCCTGAAACGCGTCACCCTGACGAAGGAAGGGTCTGTCCGGGTACTGGACTTGCACCTGTTGGAGCCTCTGGGACAGAGCATGACGGACGGATCGCGTGCACGCTACGCAATACCGGGTCCCGACGCCCTGTGCCGGACCGAGATGGTCACCTGGGACAGATCCTTCGTATCTCAGGATGACGGGAAGGGACGATGGCGGTTATTCACACCGGCGTCTGAGTCCGGCGGGGTCGCGCAGCACGAAGCGGCGGCCCTCTTTGGCGACGAGGCCGGTACGGCGAAAGAGGCTGAGATTCCGGTTCACGCTCTCCCGCGTGACGCCGATCATATTCGCGAGTTCCTCCTGAGTCAGCGTCATGTCCAAGAGGACACCGTCCTGCCGCCTTACGCCGCTCGCCGCCGCCAGGTCCAGTAGCTTCTTGGCCAGACGGCCGCCCACGTCCAGGAAGGCCAGGTCGGAGGCCATCTCGTCCGTTTCCCGCAGCCTGCGCGCCACGGTCGCCAGGACGGACATCGCCGCCTCGGGGCGCGAGCGCACCAGCGCGACGAAATCACTGCGCTCAATTGCAACGACGCTTGTGTCCGCGAGCGCTGAGGCGCTGGCGGAGCGCGGCCGGCCGTCGAGGAGCGAGAGGTCGCCGAAAAACTGGCCGGGGCCGAGCACCGCCAGCGTCAGGTCAGCGCCCTGCGCGCTGGGCACGTAGATGCGCACGGAGCCCCTGGCTACGATGAACAGAGACTGCCCCGGGTCGTCCTTCTGGAAGATCGAGTCGCCGCGGCGGAAACGCCGGCGGGAGGCGCTCCGTGCCAGCGCCTCGCGGTCGGCATCCGTCAGCGCCGCGAGCAGCGGCACGCGCTGGAGAAGGCCGGCCTCAGTCGCAACTGCCATATCGAGTATCGTAAAGTGGCATCACTGTCTGTCGCAAACAAGAATGAGGAAAGCGCCGATGATCAAGCTTATCTACTGCCTGCGCCGGGTGCCAGATCTCTCGCGCGAAGAGTTCCAACGCTACTGGCGCGAAACGCATGGCCCGCTGGTGCGGGAGCGCGCCGCGGCGCTCGGCATAAAGCGCTATGTCCAGGTGCACACATTGGACGGCCCGCTGAACGAGGCGCTCCGCGCGAGCCGGGGAAGCGAACCCGATATCTACGACGGCGTGGCGGAGCTGTGGTGGGAGAGCGCGGACGCGCTGGCGGAGGGGACCTCCACACCGGAAGGCCGCCAGGCCGGGCGTGAGCTCTTCGAGGACGAGAAGCGGTTCATCGACTTCGCGCGCTCCGTCGTGTTCGTGGCGGAGGAGCATCCGTTTGTCGGCGACTGACCTCGAGCAGGTCCTCATCGGGCTTCCCCCGCTCATCGACGAGCGCTCACGAGTGCTGGTCCTCGGCTCGTTCCCGAGTAAGCTGTCCCTTCAAAAGCGAGAGTACTACGGGAACCCTCAGAACCATTTCTGGCAGATTATGGAGACGCTGTTAGGCATCGACCGTCAGGCGCCGTATCCGAGAAGGACCGCCGGGCTCCTGGAGGAACGCATCGCCGTATGGGATGTCATCGCGGAGTGCAGCAGGGAAGGCAGCGGGGACGACGCGATCATGGACGCGACGCCCAACTCGCTCTCTCGCCTCCTAGGCGAGTTCCCCGATATCCGCAGCATCGCGTTTAACGGCGGGACCGCCTTGAGGACCGCTCGCCTATTCGCTCCCGATGTGTTCGAGCGAGACGACCTTGCCTGCGAGCGTTTACCTTCGACGAGTCCTCGGAACGCGAGGCTATCCGTATCTGCCAAGCTGGAAGCCTGGAGCCGGATCAAGAGCTGGGTGGAGGACAGGGCGTGAAGCTCGCGAGCCGAATCGAACAGCTGCCTGCGTACCTCTTCGCGGAGATCAGCCGCAAGATCACGGAGAAGCGGGCGCAGGGCGTGGACGTCGTCTCGTTCGCGATCGGTGACCCTGATCTGCCGACGCCGGACCATGTCCTCGACGCGTTGGCGGAAGCCTCCCGCGACCCGGCGAACCATCGCTATCCGGAGAGCGAGGGGTTGCCGGAGCTGCGGGAGGCGATGGCCCGCTGGTACGCACGGCGGTTCGGCGTGGAGCTGGACGCGCAGCGGGAGGTGCTGCCGCTCATCGGCTCCAAGGAAGGGATCGGGCACATCGCCCTCTGCTTCATCGACCCCGGCGACGTGGCGCTGGTGCCGGACCCGGGGTACCCGGTGTACGCGGTCGGGACCGGTCTGGCCGGCGGAGAGCCATACTACCTGCCACTGACGGAGGAGAACGACTTCCTGCCCGACCTCGATGCGGTGCCGGAGCAGGTCGCCCGCCGGGCTAAGGTACTGTGGCTCAACTATCCGAACAACCCGACTGGCGCCGTCGCCGATCTCGATCTCTTCGCGCGCGCGGTGACGTTCGCGCGCCGATACGATCTAGCGGTCCTGCACGACGGCCCCTACTCCGAAGTGGCGTTCGACGGCTACAGGCCGGTGAGCTTCCTCCAGGCGGACGGTGCCCTGGAGGTCGGGATCGAGTTCCATTCGCTGTCGAAGTCGTACAACATGACCGGCTGGCGAATCGGAATGGCGGCGGGCAACGCCACGATCATCGACGCGCTCATGCGCGTGAAATCGAACCTCGATTCGGGCATCCCGCAAGCGATCCAGCGGATGGCGATCGCCGCGTTGGACGGGCGGCAGGAGTGCGTCGAGGAGCACAACCAGGTTTATCAGCGGCGGCGCGACCGGCTGGTGGGAGCCCTCTTGAAGCTGGGCCTGCGCCTACGGCCGCCTAAGGCCAGCCTTTACCTCTGGGCGCGCGTGCCTGAGGGCGCTACTAGTGTGCAGTTCGCGACGCGGCTGCTGGATGAGGCCGGCGTCGTCGTGACGCCCGGCATCGGCTACGGGCCGACAGGTGAGGGGTATGTTCGGCTCTCCCTCACGATACCTGACGATCGTCTGGAGGAAGGCGTCCGGCGGATGGAGTCGTTGCGGCTGTAGCCGCTACGGGCCCGGCGGTGGCCCCACCGGCTCGGTATCATATCTCCTCATGATCTCCGTCAGCTGCGTGGGGTCCGGCGGCGCTCCGGCCGGGAACGCCTGCGAGACGTCCTCGAAGTACTTCTCGTAGCCAGCGGGGGTGAAGACGGCCAGCATCTTGGCCGGCTGCGCACCCGGGTTCCAGAACGTGTGCCCGACACCCCGCGGGACGTATGCGAACGAGCCCTGCCGCGCCTCGATCTCGCGCCCGTCGACGCGGAAGCGCAGCTCGCCTTCGATGACGTAGAACGTCTCGTCGTGAGCGTGATGGACGTGCGGCGGCGGGCCGCCGAATCCGGCCGCCATCGTGAACTCGACGAGCGCAAACTGCCCGTCGCTGTCCCGCGAGACGGCCTTCAGGACCATCTCGTTGCCCAGGAACAGGACCTTTTTCCCCTCGCCGGGGTTCAAGATGACAGGGCTATTCGTTGC
This sequence comes from uncultured Dehalococcoidia bacterium, assembly GCA_964479365.1. GTDB lineage: Bacteria > Chloroflexota > Dehalococcoidia > SM23-28-2 > RBG-16-64-32 > CF-163. The sequence goes on along the minus strand of CAYZLC010000112.1, from coordinate 2,421 downwards.
CATAGAATCCTCCTTTGGCGCCAAGGGCCGCAGTAAATGCTACGTTCGCGCCGCAAGGGCCGCAAGCGCCACACTGAACACGGCCGCCGCCATTAACATCAGCGCCCGTTCGTTGGTGGCCAGCGCCCACTGATGGTCGATGTCCGCCACGGATCCGTCTGCGTAAACGATGCGCCCTTCGATGCTGCGGACCTGACGGCGCACGACGCGCACCCGCAGACTAAGCGTGCGCTGGGCTAAACTCAGCGCAAAAATAGCCGCTGCGCCGAAGAGCACAGACATCTCGAACCGCTCCGCGCTCGCCCAGTACGCTGTGACGAACGGAAAGACGCCCCACCCGAGCGCGAACCAGAAGCCGGAGTGGAAGCGCCCGCCGAACCACTCGAGGCTGTATGCGGGCGCGATGAAGACGCCGAAGGCGACGAATGCCAGCAGCCAGGGCGAAGCAAAGATGGCTCCCGCGATCCCAATGGCCACGGCCCCAGCCAGCCCCACTGCACCAAGCGCGATCAACATTGTGCCGGAGATACGCGTGCGCAGCGGACGCCCGTTCAATTCATCCAGCGCATGCGCTGAGACGCCGACGGCGAGGAAGAAGGCGAGCAGCGTCGCCGCGAGCCGGTCGTAGCGCAGGGTAGGGGAGAGGGCCGCGCCCAACACGACATAACTCAGGTGCCAGAGCGTGTACGGTGGGTGCAGCAGAGTGAGGTAGTCACACCAGCCACCCCGCTCCAGCGCATAGAACGCTGGCCGCGCGCCGTCCCTGTCGCTACGGAGACGTTCCGCGCGTTCGACCGCGACAAGCATCGATTCTGCTTCGAACGCAGACACGGGATCGCGGTGATCCGATTGCGCTGGAACGTCTCTACGGCGCCTCGTTCCGCGTACCTTCATTCGTCTTTCCGTCCCCACATCACGATCGCGCCGCCGAGCGAAAGTCTCCGTGCCCGCACATCCGTGAATCCGGCATCCCGCCACGCCTGGAGCAAGTGCTCTTCGGGCCATCGGCGATAGAACCCGCGGATGCTCGGGCCGAGAAACGTGCCCACGTCACGCCAGTGGCGAGAGAACATGCGCCCGCCCAACGGGAGCACGGCATCTGTGTACAAACGCCAGAGCGGGTACCAGCCGCCGCGCGGCATGGCGAAGTCGAGTGAGGCCATCGTGCCGCCCGGACGCACGAGACGTGCGAGCCCGGCGAGCGTCGCAGGTACGTCGGAAACGTAGCGGAGGAGGTAGGCGAAGGTGATCGCGTCGAACGATTCGTCCGCAAACGGTGGCGCCTCGGCGGAGCACTCAACCAGCTGCAATTCGTCGTTTATGCCCGCGTTGGCAGCGCGTTCCTGTCCCCGCAGCAGCATCGGACGAGTGATGTCTGCGCCGGTCACCTTGGTGCCCCCTCGCGCGAGGAGGTCGAAGGCAAGTGCGCCTGTGCCAGTCGCCATGTCGAGCACGTGGCCGTGGGGAGGAAGATCGAGCCGCGAGACTAGGAAGCGATGCCAGCGGCGGTACTGAAACAGACTGAGTACGAGCGCCGGGCGGTCGTAGCCGTCCGCGATGGGGGAGAAGATGCGGCGGGGGACCTCGGCGGCTTGGGCTGAAGGGGTGGGCCCTCCGGCTTCACTCAAGACAGGCATCGGCGCGGCGATTGTAGCACGGGCGTCCCGCGAAACGCCGTTTGCTATCGCTATACTGTACATCGAATCGAATCATGGGAGGCGTGGTATAGGTAGACGACAACTACGTGCGACGGCTGAGCCGCAGGAGCGGGCGTTCTCGGTCGCGGCGCAGCTGAAGCACTGGGGTCCCGGCGGGCGGGCGCCAAACGGGCTGGGGGGGCGCTGGAACGCCGAGAGTTCCCTAGAGGAGCTGGCGCTGCTCGCGGACACGGCCGGGGCGCGCGTCGTGGGGAAGACGACGCAGCGGCTGGAGAGCCGCAACCCGGCCACCTACGTCGGCAAGGGGAAGGTCCAGGAGATCGTCTCGCAGCAGTCGGAGCTCGGCTACTCGACGGTCATCTTCGACGATGAGCTGACGCCGTCGCAGCAGCGCAACCTCGAGGGTGCGTTAGACGTGAAGGTGCTCGACCGCACGGCGCTGATCCTCGACATCTTCGCCCAGCACGCCCGCACACGCGAGGGTCGCCTCCAGGTAGAGTTGGCGCAGCACGAGTACATCCTCCCCCGTCTGCGCGGCCAGTGGTCGCATCTCGAGCGCCGAGCATCCTTGGAGCCCAAAGCGCCAGCGCACGGCTTCGCGTTCGGTTGCGGTGAGGCAGTCGAGTGCGTGCGCATTGATCCGCAGGTCGAGCGCGTCGAGGTCGGGCTCGGTGTCGTCGACCAGGTCGACGGCGCGTCGCTGGTCGTCCGGATAGGGCCAACCGTCGTCGGTCGGGAACAGTGGCAGCGTGGAATGGCTCGT
>CAYZLC010000111.1:0-5906 GCA_964479365.1 uncultured Dehalococcoidia bacterium | reverse complement strand
GGACGACCCTCTACGCCTGGGCCCTCCTCCCCAACCACGCCCACCTGCTCCTGCGGAGCGGCCCGGCGGGGCTCCCCCAGGTCATGCGCCGGCTCCTGACGGGGTACGCCCAGGCGTACAACCGCCGCCACCGGCGGGTGGGCCACCTCTTCCAAAACCGCTACAAATCCATCGTCGTGGAGGAGGACCCCTACTTCCGCGAACTGTAATGCGGGACGTCTTTGACTACGTTGACTTCTGATTCGGGCCACCCGGCTGTTCCTTGGCCGAGGGGCAGGCCATGACCCTGAAGAAGACTGAGTTCTACCGCGGGTTCAACATCTTCACGGAGGAGGTCCGTAATGGGGGACAGGGCCGTTTTTTCGGAGTCAAAGTAAATTCCTCCTCTCGACGTCAACTATGCCAGCAGGTTGGAAGGCTAGGACGCTGAGAGGCTGAGACGCGATACTCGTCCCGCGCCCCCCCCGGGGAGCCTCCGTCGGGGTCCGCTTCCCCGCCCCATCGTAGTGGCCGCACTGACTCCTGCCGATCGACAGCGACAGGGATAGGGACAGCGACACTTCACGGGTCGCAGGGTCGTGGCGTCATGGCCCTTCCCGCACGGGGACCCTTGTGGTATCTTCGGCAGCACGAGTCGTCGGGCAGGGAGCAGAATGCTCTGCGGCACCGGGCTCCTGGAGCCCACTGGGACGCCCCAGTCAGGAGAGAGCGGCAAGCTGATTCCCATGGACCGTGGGGTGATGGTAGGCGAGTCCTGGGTGGACCCGGACGTTCGACGACTGGCCAACGCCCTCTCGGGTCTGTATCCTAGGGGCAGCGAGGAAAAGCGCCTCCTGGACGCCATGCTCTTGGCCTTCCCTTGCGGCTAAGATTACCCAGAGGATGCACACATGAAGGCGAATCTAAATCGCGGAACGAGTGTTGCCGAGAATATCCAGGAGATGGTGCGGCGGATCGTGAAACGGTTCGATCCGGAGCGGATCATTCTTTTCGGCTCATCCGCCCGGGGAAGGCCGACGCCGGACAGTGATGTCGATCTGCTCGTCGTGATGCACGTTAAAGGGTCGAGGCGGGAGAAGGCGATCGAGATCGGTGTCGCCCTCCAGGACATACGCGTCCCAAAGGACATTCTTGTGACCACGCCCGAGGAGTTCGCATGGCGGAAGGATGTCGTTGGGACGATCGAACAGCCTGCGGCGCGAGAGGGAAAGGTCTTGTATGCCCGACCGTGACAAAGTCCTTGCGGTCGTCTGCGAGTGGGTGATCAAAGCCGAAAATGACCTCAAGAACGCGGCCCACTCGCTGAAGTTGGGTGAGGACTGCCCGACCGACACGGTCTGCTTCCACGCCCAGCAGTGCGTGGAGAAGTATCTGAAAGCCCTGCTGGTCTGGAAACAGACGCCCTTTGCCAAGACCCACGATATCGGGGTCATCGCGGCTCTTGTTCCCGCAGAGCTACGTCCAGACCTCACCCCGAAGGAAGCTCGCAGGCTCACGAAGTACGGGACTGTCACTCGCTATCCGGGCGACGACGAGCCGATCTCGCTCACCGAAAGACGCGCGGAGCGTGAGGTCGTTGGAACTCTTGTACGGGTGAGATCGGAGACCGGGCCGAACAACTCGAAGGAGGGAAAACCCATGCGACTCGTGAAACGGGGTATCACGCTCTCGGTTCTCGCGCTATTGGCCGTCTTGGTGGCGTCCCTCGCAGCGCACGCCCAGGACAAGACCTTGACCATCTGGACGATGGGCGGGGATCAGCCCGGCTGGGTCAAATGGCTGGACGCCATTGCTGGGAACTTCGAAAAGAACAACTCGGGCGCGAAAGTCAAGATCACCTACTACGACAAGAGCGCGCTCCTCGTCGCACTGAAAACGGCCCTTCGGGCGAAACAGGGGCCAGATGTGGTGTATCACGAGCCCGACCAGATGGAGTTCGTTGACGCCGGGTACTTGCGGCCACTCGACGACATCGTCCCGTGGGACAAAGTCCAACCCTGGGCGCGGGAAGCCTGGACGATCAAAGGGCACGCGTACGGGATTCCCTACTCCTGGTATACCAATGAGATCTTTTACAACAAGAAGCTCATGGCCGAACTCGGCGTCACCCTGCGGGCCACCGGCCAGGTGAGCCAGGCGGACTTCCTGGGGATTCTGAAGAAGGCGAGGGCCGCGAACATGGAGCCGATGGTCATCGGCGTCGGTGATCGCCCGTTCCCTGGGGCGTACCTGACCTTCGAGATGCTGCTCCGGAAGCTAGGGCCTGCGGATTATCAGAAGCTGCTCGACGGGAAGCTGTCGTATGCGGATGCCAGGGTCATCTCCGTGCTTCGGTACGCCAAGGAGATCGTCGACGCCGGCGCGCTCCCGAAAGCCTTTGCCACGTTGAAGCTCTCCGATTCCTACCAGGTCTTCTTCCAGCGCCGGGGGCTGATGTTCCCGCAGGGAACCTGGTACTCTCAGCGCGCGTTCGCGCCGGCGGACAAGGGCGGCCAGCCCGAGGACTTCTCGCTCGGGGTCATGAATTTCCCGGCGATGGACGCGGGCGCCTGCAATAACTGCCGCACGGCCGCGCTCTCGGGCGGGTACGGCGTGAGCGCCGACACGCAGCAACTTGGCCTCGCCACAGGATTTCTGAAGGAAATGGCGACACCCGAAATGGGCGAGTTGTGGACCACGCTCAACAACAGCCCGAGCGGCGTGCTCTTCGACCCCGCGAAGGTACAGAACCAGTACGCCTGGTATTTCAAAGAACTGGACCGCGCACGGCAGGGGAGCAAGTACTTCATCGGCATCCCGCTCAATTTCGTCACCGGGCAATGCCGGGAGACGTTCATCCAGGTCATCAACAAGGCCTTCCCGGCTGGCCTGGTCAGCGTCGACGAAACCGTCCGGCAGATGAACGAGGCCTGCTACAAGGGCTGAACGGCATTTGTCGGCACGGCAGGTTCTTGCGCCCGGAGGGCTCGCCCCTCCGGGCGCGCTGATTGTCTCGGGCCAGAGGGCGACCATGTCCACGATCCCCCCGCGTCCGCCGCGACACACTTGGCGCGTCATTGGCCTATTTCTCGCGCCAGCCGTGGCAGCGTATCTGCTCCTGACCGTCTACCCCGTCCTGCGCACAATCTACAATAGTCTCCTGGAGATCCGGCCGCGGGAGCCATCTGTGTTCGTCGGAGCGCGAAACTACGTACAGCTGGCCACCGACAAGACGTTCTGGTTGGCAGTGAAGCATACGGTCATCTGGGCGACGCTGGCCCCTCTCCTGGAGGTCGGCATCGGGCTGCTCCTGGCGCTCGGCCTGTACGCGCGCGTGCCGATGGCTCGCTTCTTCCGCGTGGCCTGGTTCGCGCCCGTCCTCATCTCGTACGTGGTGGTCTCCATCATGTGGTCCTGGCTCTACAACTACGACTGGGGGATCGTCAACATCGCCTTGCGTGCCGTCGGCCTCGAGGCCCTGCAGAAGACCTGGCTGGGCGAACCCCGGTTTGCTCTGGCCGCGTTGATCCTGGTGGATGTCTGGAAGTGGACGGCCTTTCACATGGTCGTGTGTCTGGCCGCGCTGCAAGGACTCCCACGGGAAGTCTTGGAGGCGGCAGAGATTGACATGTGCGGGTGGGTCCGGAAACTGCGGTTTATCGCCGTGCCCATGATCGCGCCGACGCTGTTGGGCCTCTTGGTGCTGGGCTTCATCGGAAAGATGAAGGTGTTCGACCTCGTGTGGCTGATGACCCAGGGCGGGCCGCTCTGGTCCACCGAGACGGTGTCCACCTACGTCTACAAGCGGGCCTTCGACTGGAATACCTTCGATCTCGGCTATCCGTCGGCCGTTGCGACCGTCTGGTTCGCGGCGATCCTGGCCTGCGTGATCCTGTTCGTGACGCTCTTCCGACAGCGCGACACTCTTGAGTACTAGGAGTTCCTACCCATGCCGCACGCCCGCGCTCTTGGCCGTTGGCTGCTCTTCGGGCTGTTAGCGCTCTACACCGCGTTCGCAATCGGACCCGTCTTGTGGCTGGCGTCCATGTCGCTCCGTACGACGGCCGAGATCGACCGCGCGCACTATGCGCTCCCCACGACCTGGCACTGGTGGAAGTTCGCTGCCGCCTGGGTCGACTCGAGCTACCGCGTCTACTTCTGGAACAGCGTGATCGTGGTCGGGATCTCGGTGCTCATCCTCGTCGCGATTGGCGGGATGGCCGGGTATTGCCTCGCGCGGTACCACTTCCGCGGCGACCGAGTCATTTTCTTTGCGATCTTTAGCACCATCATGCTTCCCCCCCAGATCACCGTGATCTCCTTCTTTCAGATCCTCGTCGAGTACCGGCTATTCAACACCCTGGCGGGGCTCATCATCGTCTACATCGGGGTGCAGCTGCCGCTGACCCTGCAGATCCTGGAGAGTTTCTTCAAGCGCATCCCGCAGGAGCTCTTCGACGCCGCCCGGCTGGACGGGTACTCGGACTTCGCGATCTATTGGCGGATCGCGTTTCCCATCGCCACACCGGCCGTCGTCACGGTCGTCATCGTGAACTTCATTCTGCTCTGGAACGAGTTCCTGTACGCGGTGGTCCTCATCACCGCCGACGAGAAACGCACGCTGCCGCTCGGCGTCTACAAATTCATGGGCGACCAGTTCTCCGACGTGGGGATGGTGGCCACGGGGGCTATCATTTCGATCGTACCCGTCATCATCGCGTACACGTTCTTCTCGGAGAAGATCATTCAGGGGATGCGGGGCTGATTAGCCTGTGGATCACCCCGAAGGGGAAGGAGATGCGCTACCGCGTTGCCTGCCATGCCCACATCATCGCCCCGGCCCGATTCGCGTAATGCGGGACGTCTTTGACTACGTTGACTTCTGGTGACAGCTGGCAGCAATCTGGTCGAAGGGTCAAAGAGTCCAAGGGTCGAAGGGTCGGGAACGGGGGACACGGAGACACGGGGACAAGGAGAGGGGGAGACACGGGGGCACGGAGAACAGCTGGCAGCAGGCAGCGGGCAGGAAGCAAGGGGCGGAGATGCAGAGGGGCGGAGGAGCAGTCTCCTCGGGTGGAGGTTGTAACCCCGTCAGGGTAAAGAGGGGCTAGGGATTACTCTGGGTGAGGCATAATGCAGAGGAGGTGGTACGTATCGCCCTCGATGGTGAAATAGAATCGCCAGCCTCCATTCACCCTGGCCTGCCAAATGCCGCGTGCCTCGTCATATTTCTTGGCGCGGAGGGAAGGGTGGCGAAGGTCGCGAACCAAGAAGGTGGCTCGTCGGTCGAAGGCGCGCTGGATATGCGGCGGGGCGCTTTCATAGCCTCGGCGGAAGCGCTCCGTATAGAACAGCTTCATGGGGCGGTTCTGGTTTTCCTTGCGCCACGGAGGGAGCGGAGCATTTCTTTCGCTGATCGGAACGGGCCATAGACGCGACCTTTCTTCACGTCCTCGAGAGCCAAAGCGAGTTCGCGGTCAATGAGGGACTTTGGGGTAAGCGTAATCGTCTTCCCCTTGACATTCGCCTCCAGCAAGTCCCCCACGGCCAATCCTGTCTTCTGGCGAACCGAAGCGGGCAGGGTTACTTGGAACTTCTCCTTGACCCTGACCAAAGGCATGGCTGCCCTCCTTGTAAGAAAGTTGGAAAGTGTTACCAGCGGCTACTATATGTGGAGTTCAGGCGTCGGTCAAGGCGTAACCGATTTCGACTGTAAAGGGGGACGCAAAGGGGGACCGGGCCGTTTTTTCGTTGTCAAGGCAAAATCCTCCTCTCGACGTCAACTATGCCAGCAGGCTGGAAGGCTGGGACGCTGGGAGGCTGAAACGCGATACTCATCCCTCGCCCACCGGGGAGCCTCACGTTGCAGACTCGCGCTGCCTCTCCCCAGGGAGCGAGCGATGGTCGCCGCCCAACTCATCAGCTCG
>CAYZLC010000110.1:0-5953 GCA_964479365.1 uncultured Dehalococcoidia bacterium | reverse complement strand
GCTGACGCCAAATCTCTTTGGGCCGGAAAGTGTCTCACTTTCTTGACACGGGACAATGAACAGCGAAGGAACCAAGGAACAGCTCCACAGTACCGAGGAGTGCCTGAGCATCGATGAGGTGCTTAACCGAGTCGGTGACAAATGGAGCCTCCCGGTCATCTCTCGGCTCGGGGAGGGGACACTACGGTTCACAGAGCTCAAACGCTCTGTCGTCGGTATCTCTCAGCGCATGCTCACGCTAACGCTACGGCAGCTGGAACGAGATGGCCTGGTGGAGCGCACCGTCTACCTGACCGTCCCGCCCAAGGTGGAGTACACGCTCTCCGACTTCGGACGCACCATTCTGATACCGGTTACCGCGCTCGCGAACTGGGCACTCACCTATCGGCCTGATATCCAGACCGCGCGGGAGGCATTCGACAGCCGGCAACTTGAAGTCTCCGGAACTAAGCGGAGCTGAGTCTCAGACGCCAGTCTGCCTCGTCCAGGCAGCCATATCAAAGTAGTCCCTCCAGGCCTTAATCTTCCCATTCTCGAGTTCAAACACGCCCACAACTGGTAACTCAACCACGCGATCGCCGATCTCGAACCTGTCTAGATTGGGCGCGCGGCTCAGACTAGGGTGTCAAATTGGATGTCTGGCGCGACTAGTTGGACCGCAAATGCCACATTGAGATACAAAAACTGGAGCCAACGGAGAGATTCGAACTCTCGACCTGCTGTTTACGAAACAGCTGCTCTACCGCTGAGCTACGTTGGCCCCAACGCAATCTATCTTAAGGGGCCAATCAAGACGAGGCAACGAACAGGCGGCCTATCAGCCTTAAGCCTAAGAGCTAGATCTCGACGCGATCTTCAGCCCGCACCGGCGTCCTCAGCAGACGGCTCGCCACCCGTGCGAACACCGCCGCGTCGCCCGTCGTGTAGAAGCGGTGTACCGGCTTCGCGTTCTCCGCCAGCGCCTCCCGCTCGCCCAGCAACTGCCGCACCCGCCGCGCCACCGGCCTCGAAGGGTCGTACAACCGCACGCCGCGGCCCAGCAGGCGCTTGATTCGCCCCCGCAGGAACGGATAGTGCGTACAGCCCAACCCCACCACGTCCGCCTCGCTGCCTCGTACCGAAGCCAGGTGCCGCTCGAGCAGCGCCGTCGTCGCCCTCGTCCCCACCTCGCCCGCCTCCACCATGTTCTCCAGACCATCGCAGCCAACGTTGATCACCCGCTTGTCCGGCGCGAACTCCTCGATTAGCCCCGCCAGGTACGGGCTCTGCGCCGTCGCCGGCGTCGAGAGCACCGCGATCGTTCCCGTTCGCGTCCGCCGCGCCAGCGTCTTCACCACCGGCACAACGCCGACGAACGGAAGCTCGGGGAACGTCTCCCGCAGGTACCCGATCGCGTGCACAGTTGCCGTATTGCAGGCGACAACGATCATCTTGACGTCCTGTGAGAGCAGGAAGCGGGTTACCCGGCCCGTCAGGTCGTGTAGCTCGGCCATCGACTTCTCGCCGTACGGCACGTGCCCGCTGTCCGCGAAGAAGATGAGGCTCTCCTGTGGCAGCAGCCTTCGCATCGCCCGCCAGATCGACAGCCCGCCGACGCCTGAATCGAAGACGCCTATCGGCCGGTTATCCATCCATTGATCTCACGCCTGAGGCCCCATCGTACCAGATATATGAACGCCGGAAACGGCGCAAACGATACCCTCTGCCGATGGCTCGCCTTTACCCAGCGCCGCTCGACGCCCGATAATGGCGCAAACGTGTCCATGAAACCCACCACCCGCGTCCACCGCTCTCTTCCGCTGCTCATCGCCGGCATCCTCGCCGTCGTCGCCCTCGCCTGCGGCAGCGAAGAGGAGGACACCTCGACCGCTACGACCCCCACGCCTCTACTGACGCCAATCGCGACCGTCCCGCCCACTTCGTCCAACTGCCCGGCGCCCACTGGCGCCATCCCGGAGGTGCAGATGAAGTCCTATCCCGCACGGCCGGCACTTTCGATCGACGTTTCGCACAAGTTCGTCGCTCACGTTTACACCACGCGCGGTCACTTCATCGTGGAGCTGCTGCCGGATATCGCACCCGAGCACGTCAACAGCTTCGTCTTCCTTGCGCGGGACAAGTTCTACAACGGCACCGTCTTCCACCGCGTCGAGCCGGGATTCGTGGTACAGGGCGGCGACCCAACAGGCACCGGCCGCGGTGGCCCGGGCTACTCCGTGCCCCTGGAGTCCAGCCAGGAGCCGTTCGTCCGCGGCGTCGTCGGCATGGCCCGCTCCAACGACCCGAACAGCGCTGGGAGCCAGTGGTTCGTCACGCTCGGCGATTCGCCTCACCTCAACGGCCAGTACACCGTCTTCGGCAGGGTCGTTCAGGGGATGGAGGTCGCAGACTGCCTCCAGGTCGGCGACGCCATCATCACCCTCGACATCCAGGAGCTATAGATGGCGGTCGTCGTCGCGATTAACGCGCGAATCGTGTCATTCTGAGCGGCGACCACAATCGCCAGCCATTAGACGGTATCTTCGCGAAGGAATCTGGGTGGTGTTGGGTGGTGGGTCAGGTCGCCCGGCTGGCCGCCCTCGACTGCCACGCCTCGTGGCTCAAGGCCCCAGCCTTGAACCGTCGCCGCGCTAGTCCCGCCCGCTCTGTCCTTCGCTACCGTCAGGCTCTCAGCCTGATGTCCCTCGTTCTCACGCCCTCCACCTGCCGCTCGGCATGGTACGAAGACCGCACCAGCGGCCCCGCCTCCACATGCCGGAAACCCAACGCCAGCGCCTCCGCACGCAGCTCCGTGAACTCCTCCGGCTCGTAGTACCGCACCAGCGGCAGATGCTTCGCGCTCGGCCGCAGGTACTGCCCCAGCGTCAGAACATCGACTCCGCTGTCCACGAGGTCCGCGAACACCATTAGCAGTTCGTGCTTCGTCTCCCCTAATCCAACCATCAGCCCGCTCTTCGTGATCGCTCCTGGGTCCAGCTCCTTCGCCCGCCGTAGAAGCTCGAGTGAACGCTCGTATCGCGCCTTGGGCCGTACACGCCGGTACAAGCGCGGCACCGACTCCGTATTGTGGTTCAGAATCTCGGGCCGCGCCGCCATCACCGTCGCCAGCGCCTCCCAGTTACCCATGAAGTCCGGGATCAGCACCTCGACGCTCGTCCCCGGCGAAAGTCTACGTATCCACCGGATTGTGGCCGAGAAAATCGACGCCCCGCCGTCCGCCTCGTCGTCCCGGTTCACCGACGTCACCACCGCGTGCGTCAGCCCCATCTCCCGCACCGCATTCGCCACCCGCACCGGCTCCAGCCGGTCGAGCGACCCAGGCCGTCCCGTCTTCACGGCGCAAAACCCGCACGCCCGCGTACACGTGTCCCCCAGGATCATGAACGTCGCCGTACCCGCCTCCCAGCACTCCCCAATGTTCGGGCAGTGCGCCTCCTCGCACACGGTATGCAGCCGCCCCTCTCGCATAATGTTCTTCAGTCGAATGTAGTTCTCGCCACCCGGAAAACGCACCTTCAACCATGGCGGCTTCCGCTCCGGTACGATGCGCGTCGGCTGTTCGGTCTCCACGGCTCCATTCTAGCAGCCGCCCCAGGTGTCATTCTGAGCCGCGACTGCGCGGGGGTGTGAACGGCCCCCTAAGCCAATTCTGACCTCCGACCTCGTACTAGTACCTCGTACCTCGTACCGTACCTCGCACACTTAACCCTTCATCCCTCACCCATCACCCTCACAAACCCCACTTCGTGTACCATTCCCACCGTGCACGACAGCCTGATTCCTTCCGAAGACACCATCTTCTCCTGGATCGAAGAGGTCTTCCGCCGAGGTATCCGTCGCCCCGGGCATCCGGCTGACCGTTGGGCCGAAGACTGGCTTCAACGACAGTTCCGAGAGTTTGGCCTGGAGCGCGTCCGCGCCGAGCCTGTCGAGGTGGCCTACTGGCAGCCCCGCGGCGCGACGCTGACGGTCAGCGCTTCCGGCTCCACGCTCGATATCCCCTGCTTCCCGCTGCCGCATTCGGCGCCGGTGGCCGCGCTCGACGCCGAGATCATCGCCTTCGACCCCGCTCGACCGGAAGCCGTCGCCGGTGCCTTCTCGCTTCACGACGTGGTTCTATCGCGAGTCCCACAGACGGTCCTGGAAGCGCGGGCGACCTGGTCTTACGACCCCGATGGAACGTACGCCTCCACCACGCACATCCTCCCCTTCGGGCGGGAGATCCAGAGCGTTATGGAGCCATCGTTGTCCGCAGGCGCCGCCGGGTTCATCGGTATTCTGCGCGACTACCCCGGCGACTCTCACCACTACTACGTTCCTTATGACGCCATCGAGCGTCCCATCCCCGGCGTCTGGATTTCCGGCAGCGACGGCAGCCGCCTCCGCGACCTGCTTGTCGGCGAGCCAGTCCGGGCGAAGCTCGCCGTTGACTCCGTGCGCGAGATGATCACCGCCTACAACATCGTCGGCGAGCTTCCCGGCGCGGATGAAGAGATGGTGATCATCGGCTCGCACCACGACGGCCCGTGGGCCTCGGCTGTCGAAGACGGCTCCGGGATCGGGCTCGTGCTCGCGCAGGCAGCGTACTGGTCGCAGGTACCTCAGGCCGACAGGCCACATCGCCTCCTCTTCCTGCTCAACTCCGGCCATATGGCGGGCGGCGCCGGTCAACGCACGTTCGTCGAATTCCACGCGGCCGACCTACACAACGTGGTCCTGGAACTGCACCTCGAGCACGCTGCGAACGAGTTCAGCGATGAGAGCGGCGTCCTGGCGCCCACCGGCCTTCCGGAGTCCCGCTGGTGGTTCACCTCCCTCATTCCTCGCCTCCAGGACGCAGTCCGCTCAGCGATCGAGGCGGAAGACCTGCGTCGCTCAATGATCGTTCCCCCCACAATGTTCGGTCCCAAGCCCACGACCGACGGCGCCGACTTCTACCTCGCCGGAGTGCCCCTCGTGAACTACCTCACCGCGCCCTTCTACCTCTTCGACGCCATGGACACCCTCGACAAGATTCACCGCCCCAGCCTCCTCCCCGTCACCCGCGCCGCCATCCGCATCATCAACTCCACAGCGGCTATCTCCGCCGCCGCCATGCGCGCAGGCGCCATCGACTAGCGTCGCCACGTGTCATTCTGAGCGGCCACTACGCTCGCAAACGAACGAAACATGTCGCCGCGAAGGAATCTGGTGGGCGTGAGGTGTGAACGGCTTCCGCAATCCCATTCCGCCCTCGATCTCTCACGGTCCTGCCTTACCTCGTACCTCGTACCTCGTACCTCGTACCTCGTACCTCGTACCTCCTTCACCCATCCCCCCTCCCCCTGCTACCCTTTCCTCATGCCAAACCTCCTCCTCATTGGCGACGACACCATCGCCCCCTACGCCCGCGCCCTCGAAGAAGACGGCTTTGACGTCACCCTCCTCCGTCGCGGTGCAGAAGCCCCTGAAGTGGAGCCCGACGCCGCCATCATCGACCTCACGACCGCCGGCGAAGACCCCCTCGCCCGACGCTATCTGGAGGGTGCGCCGGACGGTGAAGCGCCGCCAATTATCGCCCTCCTCACCCGCGATCAGCTCGAGACGCTCGACCCCGCGGAAGCGCCGGACGACTTCGTGATCGCCGGCGCCTCCAGCGAGGAGCTATGCGCCCGCGTCCGGTGGGCGCTCTACCGCCGCCACGGCGTGGACACCCGTAACATCCTGAAGTTGGGCGACCTAGTCATGGACCTCGCGAACTACACCGTCCACATCTCTGGCCGCCCTGTCGAGCTCACCTACAAGGAGTACGAGCTCCTCCGCTTCCTCGCCACCAACCGCGGCCGCGTCTACACTCGCGAGACGCTCCTCAACAAAGTCTGGGGCTACGACTTCTACGGCGGCGCCCGCACCGTAGACGTCCACATCCGCCGCCTCCGCGCCAAAATCGAAGATCGCCACGCCCCCTTGATCG
>CAYZLC010000109.1:0-6005 GCA_964479365.1 uncultured Dehalococcoidia bacterium | reverse complement strand
TCGGTATTCCCAGGTTGGCGCTCATGAACTGCTTCCAGGTGCCGATGAAGTTCGGAATGTAGCTGGGGATATCCGCGAACCAGACCTGCGGCAGCTCCGGGCTTCCCGCCGCCTCGTATAGCTGACGTGCCTTCGTGATATCCTCGGTGCGCTCCGCGGTGGTCTGCCGGTAGCCCGGGTGTGTTAACAACTCTTCGTAAGGCAACGCCCAGTAGGATACCGCATTGCCTACCGGCCCCTGCATTCTCCATTCGCCGCTGCCGATCACGTCCACGATCTGCTGCCGCTCCGTGGCCAGATGGATCGCCTTGCGCACTCGCACGTCGTCATACGGCTGGCAGAAGACCTTGAAGCGACTGTTGATCCAGCCCGAGATCCAGGTCCGGAAGAACTCCAACTCCGGCTTCTCCCGTTTGATATCGAATACCCACTCGGGGTTTTCGATGAAGCCGGCCGTGTCCACCTCTCGGCGCCTGAACAGCGCTTCGAGGCTGGTGTCGTTCAGGCTGCTCCCGGACACTGTGTACCCATCCAGGTACGGGCGGGTGAGATCGGGGTCTTCCCAGCCGAACCACTCCGGGTTGCGCACCGCCTTGTACTCGATCCCGAACTTCAACTCGCCCCACAAGAACGGGCCCGTGCCGATCATCCGCTGTCCGGGCTTCGGCCCGCGGTTCGTGTCCACAGTGTCCAGCGGAAAGCCACCCGGGCCCGGATCGTTGTCCACGATCTCCTTCGGGATGATCATGGCGTTCGTGTCCGCCATGAAGTGATAGAAGGGCACGATCGGGCCCTTCGTTTTGATCCGGATCGTATAGTCATCCTCCGCCGTGATGGTGTCGATGGTCTCGTATTGGCTACGGCGATAGTAATAGCCCTTCTGAATGCTCTCCGTGTTCCGCTGCCGGTCATAGCTGAAAACTACGTCCTCTGCCTTCAACTCCCGGCCGGCCAGATCCGGGAAGTTGCTGCGAATGGCGTCCGTGTCGTGGAACTTCACGCCCTTGCGTAGCTTCACCACGTACTCCGTCGGCGCGTTCGGGTCGCCGATCATCTCCGGCGCAGACTCCGCCAGGTCCGGGACGATATTCTCCCACGTCGGCTCGGTGTGGCTGCGGTACATGTAGAGCTTACTGAAGACGGACGAGAGGTTCGCGTACATGGGGCCGAACTGCGTCTGGTGCGGGTCATGCCGGTCCAGCACGACGGGGTCGAACCCCTGATAGCGAAGCGTGCCGCCCCTTGATTCCGCGGGAGCCGGGATGATTTCCCTCCGCGCGTCGATGAATTCGGGGACCTCGCTTTCGAGGTCTTCTCCCAACCCCGGGGCGGCGCTTCCATCGGTCGTGCCGCCGCCGTCCGTCGACCCGCTCTCGTCGCCGCCACAGCCGACCACCGCGGCAGCGGCGAGGCCGCCACCGGTGAGCGCCGCTCCCGTGAGAAGCCGGCGACGGCTTAGCCGTCTACGCCGGAAGCGATTCCAGTAATTGGGCTCCTCCATCAGGTTAGCGCTCCTTTCAGCCCCGCTATCATCATTACGTCGTCACTGCCAAGAAGGTTCGCGGGCGATTATCGACCCGAGCGCAGACGGGGATCAAGTACGTCTCTTAGCGCATCACCCGCCAGATTGAACCCGAGCACGGCCAGAGCGATGGCCAGGGCGGAGACTATGCCTGGCCATGGATGTGTCGCGAGGCCGTCGTTCTCCGCCTGGTCCAGCATCAGCCCCCACGAAGCCCCTTCCGGCGGCACCAACTGGGGCACCAGGAAGGCCAGCGCCGCTTCGGCCAGAATGACCACACCCAAGCCGGTCGAGAAAACCACGATGATCGAAGCCATGATGTTCGGCAGGATGTAGTACGCCATCGTGCGCGCGTCGGTTGCGCCGATCACGCGGGCGGCATCGATGTACTGCTGCTCTCGCGTAGAGAGGACGACGCCCCTGACGATGCGCTGCACCGGCGGGATGCCCACAAAGCCGAGCGCGAATGCAGCCACGACCAGACTGGGCTCCGCTGAGAAGGGCCTTATCGTGAGGATCAATATCAGCGTCAGTAACGCCGGGAAGGCTTGAAGCGCGTCCATGAATCGCTGGACGGACGTGTCGAACCAGCCGCGGAAATAGCCCGTGATGACGCCAATGAACGTCCCTATGGCGGTCGCCAACGTGAGCGCCCAAATTCCGATGAACAGTGAGCGCCGCGCCCCCCAGACAATCCGCGACCAGTTGTCGCGCCCGGATCCGTCCGTCCCGAGCCAGTGCTCGGCGCTCGGGGCGGCGTGGGTGAGCAACCGTCCGGAGGGGTTCTTGAAGTTCTCCTCTTGCCCATAGGGCGCCAGCCACGGCTGGCCCAACTTGAACCCCAGTGGGGAATGCGGGAGTTCGGGAACGCCGAACTCCGCCTTTGGAGTGCCGAGCGTCATGGCAATCAAAAAGAAGATGAGAAAGAAGCCGAGTGCCCCCAGCGGCTTGTGCCGGATGAACTTGAGAACGTTCTGCCAGGCGCCGGCACGCTTGCGAAGGGGAAACTCTACCGCGGGAGCGGCTGGTGACGGGATTGCCTGTTCTTGCTGCATATCGCTCCGGTGCCTCAGCTATAGCGAATCCGCGGGTCAAGCCAGCCGTACGCGATATCTACAAGCAAGTTGATAAACACAAGGAAGAAGGCCACGACAAGGACGATTCCCTGCATCACCGGATAGTCGAACTGAAGGGCCGAGAAAACTACGTAGAACCCAATGCCCTCGATGTTATAGATCGTCTCGAGGATCACGTTCCCACTGATGACGGCCCCGAGCAGGAGACCTATGACCGTCAATACCGGGATCAGAGCGTTCTTGAGCGCGTGCCGCATTACCACCGATCGCTCTCGCAGACCCTTGGCCCAAGCGGTGCGCACGTAGTCTTGCCGCATCACCTCCAGCATCTGCGAACGCAAGAACCGCATGATAATCGCGCCGGAGGCCAGGCCGCCAATAAGGGCAGCGCCGAGCACCAGCTTCATGTTCTCGATGGGGTCCTCCCAAATATTTACCCAACCCGATCCATGGGGGCCCAGCCAGTCTGCCACGAAGGTGCCCTCGAACCACCGGCTGGTGATCAAAATTACGAATACGGCCACGACAAACACGGGGATACCCAAAAAGAAGATCGTTACGAAACGCAATATGTAGTCGATCCACTGGTCCTGACGGATCGCCGAGATGATGCCTACCGGTAAGGCCACGGCAAGCCCGATGGCTATCTGAAGCAATCCAAGCTCGATAGAAGGGATTACTCGATCGAGTATCTCGTCCCGCACTGGTTCCTTGTTCGAAAACGCGTTGCCAAGGTCACCCTGCGCGAGATCTGTCATGTACCTCCTGTACTGGTTCAAGATCGAGGAGTCCAGGCCAAGATCCGCCCGGGCGATGGCTTTGCACTGCTCCACGTCGCCGGTGACGTCCTGAAAACAGCCCTGTGCCTTCGTATTCACGACGTGGTCGGAGTCGATGCGCAGCGCCCCGAACACCATCGTCGCCACGAGTATCAGGACGAAGATGTTCAGAAAGATGCGCCGGATAATGTACTGCTGCATCTCCCCTACCTGACCGGGGCGTCTAAGGACGGCTGGTGCGGTTTCGGGGCGTACATCATTAGGCGAGTGTCGTCTTTCGGGCGACTGGTGGCTAGAAAATTATCACCGGCCGTATTCAATGTCAAGGGATCGATAATATTCGCCATTTATTCGCTGCTCTCTCCGCTTCTCCCGCAGTCGTCCCCGCCGGTAACTTTTCTTGACAGCCTGTCCCTTTTTGCTTACGATAGTTACCGCAATCACAAATGTGATGCGCCAAATTCGCCTCTGGCGAACCGGGGGAAAGCGCAGTGGGGTGAATCTCGCCGCAAGGCGAGTAGGGTCTCAGCCCTTTCGACCCGAACCCGTCAACTAACCTCGGCGGCGGATGAAAGGGTCGCACCAAACGGTGAACGGCCTTTCTGTCGTGTCTAACTAGGGAGGTGGGCTCGATGCAGACTGCTCCCCCGCGCAGCTGCCCACGGTGTCAGGGTTCGATGCTCTTCGAAGAGGATTGGTACGGCGCCTACAGCACCTGCCTTTCCTGCGGTTACGTCTACGAATTTGGCGCCACCGCTGCGCTTGAGCTGGAGACTGACGGCAACGGCGAGCACCGCCAGCGTCGCCGCCAGCCCTCCCACGGCAAGCTCCGCCTCTAGACCGCACGGCCGCGCACAACAACGGGCGCCCCGGCTGGCGTGCATCTCGGTCCCCAGCAGGGGACTCGCGGCCCTTTTATACACTACCTATACAAAATATTAACCAGTCTCGCGTTAACGTCCCTATTGCCGCCCTAACGGCTGCGCGTATATTCTGATAGCTGAAGCGCTAGACACTACCGGTGGGGGACGCAGCGCGCTTCCAGAATGAGGGAGGGGACAGAGGGCATGCTCTCTCCAATCAAAGAGAGCGAGGGAGGCTCTTATTCGGCGCTTCAGCTCTATTTCCTGAGGCGCCTGGGCCGTCTCCTCCATCTACGCTCGGAGCAGTCCGGACAGCTCAACGAAGATGGGATACTCTTGATCGACCGCGCCATCTACTCCACGTACTGCGACGCCGTAGATCTCGGTGTCACTGCGGAGGCCCAAACGCTGCTTCACGGCATCGTGGCGCCGTCGGCGACGGCAGCTCAAGAGTAGCGAGGCTCTAACTCCGGATCCGCCGCTTCGGGCATCGTTCCAACTGCGCGCCCTTACAGACGTTCGACCGGATTCCGCAAGGCTCCAATCCCGGCGATCTCTACCTCGACAACGTCTCCCTGACTCAGCGTCGGCGTCTCGCCCGGCGTGCCGGTGAAGATCAGGTCTCCCGGTTCCAGCGTGCAGACTTGTGAGGCGAAGCTGATCAGCGCTGCGACGCTTTGTACCAGCGCTGACGTGTTGGTCCGCTGCTTCTCGACACCGTTGACGAGCGTCCGTAGCTCGAGGTCCGCCGGGTCGAGGCCGGTCGCGATCACAGGGCCGATCGGCGAAAACGTGTCCGAACCCTTCGCGCGCCACCACTGCAGATCGTCCCGCTGCCAGTGCCTGGCGCTGACGTCGTTGCCGCATGTGTAGCCGAGCACGTACTCGAGCGCGTCGTCCACGCTGGCGGACCGGCACGGCCGGCCGATGACCGCTACGAGCTCCCCCTCCGCATCCACTCTGCGTGCCCCGTCCGGCAGTACGATCGTATCTTCCGGGCCAATCACCGAAGACGATGGCTTCAGGAAGAGCTGCGGAATAGATGGCGGCTCGTCCTGCTTGGTGACGGTGCTGCCGCTCGGCGCGTGCGATTGGTAGTTCACGGCCGCGGCCAGAATCTTTCCGGGTCGCGGTATTGGCGCCAGTAACTTAACCCGCGACAGTGGCAGTGTTTCGCCGCTCGCGCGATGGCCCGCGAAGATGTCCCCCTCGATCGCGGTGATCTCATCGCCGTCGATCGTTCCGTACGACTCCCGGCTCTGGTGCCGAAAGCGAACATATCGCATGGTTAGAACGGCAGCGTAATCCGCCGGAACTTTTCGAAGTAGCGCCCGTCCGGACCGGACCAGAACTGCCGCAGCCGGTCTGCTGTCTCTTCCATATTGGAGATCTGGCTCTTGTGCTGCCGCAGCGCCTCGAACTTCGTGTCAATCGTCTCCGTGATGTCCACGTCAAATGTCGTGTCCGAGGCGGTCCAGAGATAGATCTCCTTCACGCTGTACGGCTCCAGCCCCTCGTCCAGAAGCTCCGGGAAGCTGGGCCGGTTGCGCGCCATTGGATAGACGGCATCGATGGCTACCTCCCCCGCGTGCCGGTGGTCCGGGTGATTGATAAAGAGGTTCCGCACGATCTGGTTTGGGTCGTGCGTGAAAACGGCGTCCGGTTTCAGTCTACGGATATAGCGGACCACGTCTCTCATCAATTCGGCCGTGTACTGCAGCTCTCCGTCCACGTAGTCCAGAAAGAAGACCTCCTTGACGCCCAA
>CAYZLC010000108.1:4745-6008 GCA_964479365.1 uncultured Dehalococcoidia bacterium | reverse complement strand
AGAAGATGGGCCTCAAGTCGAGGGCCGACCTGGTGCGGTACGTCGTGGAGCACGAGCTCCTCAAATGACCCACGCGAACCACAAGGAGTGATTCGAGGGGCCTTCCTTCCTGGTAGGACTCCCGCCGACACCCCGCGTGGTGAAAGACTGACAGGACAGATGCCAGGGGCCCGACTGTCCGGCAACACCTCCCCTTGTATCCTGCCTCGTCAAGAGAATTTCACCAACGTGACCTTCTATCAGGATCTGTCGCTGTGAGGTTGCGGACTACGTTCGTTTTCCTGGTGTTCATCGCGACCGGTTGCAGCTCCGACTATTCCGCGCCGAGCCCGCCGCCGCCGGCCCCGTCGGTTCCCGATGGTCTCTGGACCGCGAGCGGGAGGCCCTCGGCCGTTCTCCGCCTCGCACCGGACCAGCTCCTCACCACCGGGATCCCCCAACCCGCAACGACGGTCACGACCCCAAGCGCCGAACTTTTCGAACCTGGTGGCATCGCATTCGATACCGACGGCACCTTGTGGATCGTCAGCACCACGGATTCCGTGTTGATCGGGTTGGCGCCCGCCAACGTCGCGACCTCGGGATCCACCGCGGCCAGGACGGTGATCAGATCGAGCCGTGGCTCGCTCAGCTTACCCAGCGGCCTCGCCTTCGACCGAGACCGTCGGCTCTGGATCGCCAACGAAGGAAACGGAACCGTCGTCCGCTTCGATCACGACCAGCTTATCCAGAGCGGCGCCCCGGTGCCAAGAGTCGCTTTGTCAGGACCTGGTCTTCCCTGGTTACCGGCGTCGCGTTGGCACCCCTTAGGCATCGCCTTCGATGCGGTCGGATCGCTGTGGGTGGGAGATCGCCAGGCAAGCACGCTCGTCAAGTACCTTCCCGACCAGCTCGCGGTGTCTGGATCCCCCGCCCCGGCCGTCGTCATCAGCGCGAACGCCCACTTCCTCCAGCGTCCCGGCTATATGGCCTTCGACGCCGCCGGCAACCTGTGGGTGCCGAATCTCAGCACCAGCAGCGTCGTCGCCTTCACGCCGGCCCAGCTGGCTGTCACTGGGTCCCCGATTCCCCACGTGGTGCTGTCGTCGAACGGTGGTGCCCGTCCCGCGTTCGGCGCGCCCTTCCTCGGCCGCTCGCTGAACAGTCCGGTTGGGCTGGCGTTCGACGGCGACGGACGCTTGTGGGTCATGAACTACGGGGTCGCGAAACTTGAGAAATTCGGGAGGGCAGCCGTTGCCGCGAGCGGGGTGCCGGTCCCGAGCG
>CAYZLC010000108.1:0-4735 GCA_964479365.1 uncultured Dehalococcoidia bacterium | reverse complement strand
AACTACGCGCTGTTCATGGGTGTGGCCTTCTGGCCCAGGCCTCTGCGGCTGCCACTGAACTGACCGGCACCTCCCGTGCGACAGAGCCGTCTCCTGCGTGCCGTGAAGCTCCTCGCCATTTCCGGCAGCCTTCGGCATGCCTCCACCAGCACCGAGTTGCTTCGGGCAGCGGCCGTGCTGGCCCCGCCGGGCACGCGGATCACCCGATTCGACGGTCTCGGGATGCTGCCGCACTTCAATCCCGATCTGGATATCGACCCGTTACCTCCGGCCGTCAGGGTCCTGCGAGAAAGCGTTGCCGCAGCCGATGGGCTGCTCATTTCCAGCCCCGAGTACGCTCACGGGGTCCCGGGGGTTCTCAAGAATGCGCTCGACTGGCTGGTCGGCGGCGTCGAGATCCTCTGCAAACCGATCGGCCTACTGAACGCTTCGCCACGCGCCGTCCACGCCCAGGCCTCGCTCGTCGAGATCCTCAGGACGATGGCCGCCGAGGTGGTGCCCGAAGCTCAGGTGTCGGTTCCGCTGCTGGGCCGGAATCTCCATGCCGCCGCTATCGTGGCGGATCCGGAACTGGCTATGCGCTTGCGGGGGGCGCTCACCGCCCTGGTGGAAGCAGCCCAGGGTCCGGAGCGCAGGCGCCGATTCACTTGAACGTCTTGAACACGCCCTGGGATCATGACCCGTGACGGGCATTTCACCAACACGACCGATGACTCCTGGCAGTTCAGCTACCGCTACCGTCTCCGGCAGCCTGCGCTGGCCCCGGAGCAGAAGCGCAGGCCGCTAGGCGGTCGCCAGGCCGTCGCGTTCTGCTGCGTGCTGAAAGGATTCCACCATGACGCAACGCACCACTGCACCCTCCGGCCGGCCCCTTCCGGGTGAATATGCCGCTTACGCCCAGGCAGACATTGACTGCGTTGATGGCACCGATGCAGCCACCGTCTTGGCGGCCTTAGCCGTCGATACCAGCACGTTTCTCGAGTCCTTGCCCGAGGCCCAAGTCCGTGGCCTCCGGTACGCACCTGCCAAGTGGACCCTCAAGGAGGTGCTGGGCCATATCATCGACGACGAGCGCATCTTCGCCCACCGGGCATTCTGCCTCGCGAGGGGAGAGACGACGCCCCTTATGGGCTTCGACGAGAAGGGCTATGCGGCCAACGCCGAGGCGGAGAGCCGCTCCTGGGAGGACTTGCTGGACGAGTATCGGGTCGTTCGCGCGGCGTCGATCGCCCTGTTTCGATCCCTGCCGCCGGCCGCTTGGGGGCGAGGAGGGGAGGTCAACGGCTACCGGGCGACGCCTCGCGGCTTGGCGTTCCACATCGCGGGGCACGAATTGCACCACCTCCTTATGGTCCGTGAACGCTATCTGCCTCTCCTGGCTCTTCCCGCGTAGTGGCCACCGCATAACCAGCGCCTGACCCGTCGCGATGGTCCGCACGGGTACGCATCGCGGTCGACGGCAGCTCCCTTTACTACGAGTCGGTCGGCTGGCACCGGCGGTGCCGTGTTAGCCAGCACCTGTAGTCCACGTGCCTACAGCGCGCTGCGGTCATCGCTGACGCTTGGTGTAGGCTGCGTCTGATGGTGGGTACCCAGCGAGTTCTCTACTCTTCCGCTACGAGATCGGCAGCCGCGCGCAGAGCCCGTTTCTCCGCGCCTGCGCCGGATGGTCCGGCGAGTCAAGGACGAGAACCCATTCTCGCCCAGCGGGCGAGCTGAGGAGGATGCATGCGCATTCGAAATGCAGTCATCATGACGATGGGGCTCGCGGGCCTGGCGGCGTGCGGCTACGGGACCGCCCCGTCGGGGACGGGCGGTACGAGAGGTGGCGGCCCGGTGGGCTCGGTTGCGGTCGGGTCTGGCATCCAATTCGTGAGTGGCCACAATGGGAGCATGAACCCCGCGGTGGACACCATTCCCGTAGGGACCAGCGTCACCTGGAACTGGAGTGGCACCCTGCCGCACAGCGTCCAGTCGATCGGGTCGCCGGGCTTCGTGAGCAGCAGCATCCTTACGGGCAACGGAACGTATGCGGTCACTTTTACCTCGCCCGGCACCTACCGGTAGGACTGCGCGGTGCACGGCCAGACGATGACCGGCACGCTTGTGGTGCAATGATATGAGGTTGTTCGGCACGTAAACTTGGTACCAACTACCACCATCGAATGGAGGAGATCATGAGAAGCATTACTCCCGGCGCTCTGTTGACGGCTGTCATCGCGCTAGCCGTCGGGTGCAGCGACAGTACGACAGCGCCGACAGGCCTGGCCACAGTGCGGCAGCCCGGCGCGTCGGCCGTGGTCGCGCCGGCCGGCGGGCTGCAGGGCTTCGGCTTCAACGGTACCGCCAGCGGGTTCCCCCCTGGTGCCGTGTTCCTCACCGGGGGCGGCTCCTACGATGCCGTTACTGCGTCCAACACGGTGCCCAGCGAAACCCGGGTCGTCGCGAACGGGGGCTTCCGCTGCACCGACGACGTCGCACAGGTCCCGCTCTTGGGTTGTAAGGCGGGCGAGGGGGTGCGATGGGATACCGCGCAGCTCCTTGTCTCGACCGTCTTCAAGTGCTCGGCGACCGATACACCCAAGATTGCCTCCACCGGACCCGACACCGTCGTCCTCCTGGCCGACTTTTACCGTGCCGGCGATGGCATCGACGAGTCGTTCACTGCCCCGATGATCGTGTCCGACACCGACCTGGCGCCGGGCATAGCTGGAGAGCAAAACCTCTGGATCAAGGGCGTCGGCTGCGGCACTGCGGTGGTGCATTTCAGCAAGTGAGCCGGGAGTGCCGGCTGGCGCGAGGTTCGCCGCACCGCGTGATCGACGCCGGAGCAAGAAGTCAGGACGATCAGTCATTGGCGGAATCGTTCCCGCCTAGCACTTTGGGAGCCGCGCGCCACGAGGGCGCGCGTCGACCCACTGACGGAGAGTCTTGCATGTTATCCGAGAGCATTCTCCGCGCCGGAAGTCTCGGCGCCCTCGGCGAGGTCCGTCACACTCTCTCTGGAGGAGGATAAAATATGAGTTCGATTGAGGTTCTGCCGTCCCGGAACGTCGCAGGGCTCCTGTTCACGGCCCTGACGTTCGTCGGGACACCCGCGCACCGCGCCCCGGGCAACCCGGCAGCGGTGAGCGCCAAGCTGTCCGAGTGGAAGGTGGAGCTGTCGCAAGGCACCATCACGGCGGGCACCACGACATTCACTGTCACGAATGCCGGCAACATCCCGCACGCCTTGGAGGTCGAGGGACAAGGGATCGAGCGGGAGACCGAGGTCATCCAGCCGGGCTCGAGCGCCACGCTGACGCTCACGCTCAAGCCGGGGACCTACGAGGTGTACTGCCCGGTGGGCGAGGACTCGCACAAGAAGCTGGGCATGGAGACCCACCTTCGAGTCGTGGGTGCCCCGGGCCGCCGCGCCCCGGCCTACGGCGCTGGGGCGTCGAGCGAATCACCCAGTCACGAGATGAGGGAGCCGTCGCGGAACATCGAGGCGATCCGGGTGACGGCCGGGGGGCCCGTCATCCAGATCCTCCCCGGCCCTTTCCCCTTCCCCGACAGCGCCGCTCCGATTCTCCGGCAGTTCGGCGACGAGCGGGAAGGGCTCGAGTCGCAGGTGAAGAACGGTCCCTACTCGAACAACGTGACCCCGATCGCGGGCACCTTCAGGTTCACGGCCTGGGACAAGGGCGCGGTTCGCGATTCGGTGGACGGTGTCGCCGAATTCACGGCTCAGGACGGGGCGCGCTGGAAACTCGTGCTCGACCGGGTGCAGACGAAAGACGTGCCGCATCATCCGCGATTCGGCGGGGTGATCCTGGGCCTTTACTACCACGGGAACACCGCCGTGCACACGCCGCTCGTGCCCACGATCAACAGCGCCGTGGCGCTCGTGACCGACAACGCGATGGTGCACGTGATGCTCCTGTCGCGCACCCGGCGGGACGGCGATTTCGCGCTCGTCTGCTGGAACTGCTCCAAGAACAAGATCGAAGAGCTGCAGCTCCAAATCCTACCCGGACCAGGCGAGCCGAAGTTCGACGCGCCCGGCGGGTTCCTGTTCATCAATTGGGAAAAGTCCAGCTCGCGCAAGCCAGGGAGCTGAGGAGAATGATCCAATGCATCTTGGTCAGCCAAATGTCAATTGACCAGCTTCGCAGGCGAATATGCAGTCAGGGACGTCCGTTTGGTGCTCGGCCCCGAGAGATCACCCCTGCTCCATGACCGTCGCCCGAAAGTGCTTGAAGGCCGGGCGCGCCTCAAGGAGCGGAAGCAGGTGCTCGCCGATTCTTTTCACGACGGGACCTTGCCGGTACTGAGTGAAGGCGTCCTCCGATTCGAACTCGCCGTGGACGAACACCTGCCTGTCGAGATCCGGGAACCGGAACCATTCGTATCGAACGCAACCAGCGCAGGTACGAGCCTCTTCGACCACCCGCCGCAGCACCTGCTCGAAGCGGGTCCCACTCTCGACCTTCGCCGTTGCTGACACCTGAATTACAACCATGTCACCTCCATTGAGGTTCTGCCGGAAAGAAACCATTCGTGTCGTTCGTGCCGCGGCCGCATGGCGACCAGCCCGGTGCAACCGCTAGTTCGGCGGCGCCTCTCTGTCATCTGGATTCCTCAAGGCCTGATCTGACCATAGTCGGATGCCGGCGCCGACGAACCCAAGACCGAACGCGACGCCAGCGATCTGGAACGGCACGGTCGACCCGGCGACAAGGAATCCGCTCAT
>CAYZLC010000107.1:4053-6165 GCA_964479365.1 uncultured Dehalococcoidia bacterium | reverse complement strand
GTGATCTGCCTCGGCCACATTCTCGACGACAAGGGCCGCAAGATGTCCAAGAGCCTGGGCAACGTTGTCGAGCCGATGTCCGTGATAGAGAACAATGGAGCGGACGCGCTGCGCTGGTATCTGTACACGGCGACGCGACCCGGCGACGCCCGCCGTTTCTCGGACAAGCTGGTGTCGGAGTCGCTGCGGCGGTTCGTGCTGACGCTCTGGAACACGTACAGCTTCTTCGTGACGTACGCGAACCTGGATGGTTTCGATCCGCAGTCTGCGGATGCCGGTGAGCAGTCGGAGCTCGACCGCTGGGTGCTGTCCGAGCTGAACGCCCTCGTGCGGAAGGTTACGGACTGCCTGGAGGAGTACGATCCGACAACGAGCGGCCGCGCGATCCAGGGGTTTATAGAGGACCTTTCGAACTGGTATGTGCGCCGGAGCCGGCGCCGGTTCTGGAAATCCGGAGCGGATACCGATAAGCTGGCTGCTTATCAAACGCTGTATACGTGCCTCGTTACGGTCACGAAGCTCCTGGCGCCGTTCACGCCCTTCGTCGCCGAGGCGATGTACCAGAACCTGGCACGCTCTGCCTCCGCGAACGTCCCCGCAAGTGTCCATCTGGCTACCTGGCCCGAGGCGGACGGATCACGGGTTGACCGCCGCCTGATGGAGGAAACGCGGACGGTAATGCGTGTCGTGAGCCTCGGCCGCGCCGCTCGCAGTAAAGCGGGTCTCAAGGTACGCCAGCCCCTGGCCACCGCCACGGCGTTCGTTCATAACGCCGCACAGGCCACCGGCCTCAAGCGCCTCGAAGCCCAGGTGCTGGACGAATTGAACGTCAAAGAGCTTTCTGTCCTCGATACGTCGGAGGTGTTCAAGGGGAAAAACGCCGTGGAGCATCCGAAGGATCTGCTGGCGCTCCTACCTGAAGGCGCTGTCCTGGCAGGGGACGAAGCCGGGTACGCCGTGGGCCTCGACACGAACATCTCGCGCGCGCTGGCGGACGAAGGGCTGGCGCGCGAGTTCGTGCACCGTCTCCAAAGCATGCGCAAAGCTGCGGGGTTCGAGATCTCGGACCGCGTAGCGGTGTCGTACAGCGAGTCGCAGCGGTTGCGTGACGTCCTGGCGACGCACGGCGATTACGTGCGTGAGGAGACGCTCGCGGATGAGGTAGCCGAGGGCACGCCGCCGGACATCGCCCACGCCGAAGAGCACACGCTGGAAGGCGAATCCGTCACGTTGTCAGTGCGGCGCGTCGGCGAATAACGCCAGAAGGTTGCCCAGAACCCTGAGGCTACGCCCTTCTAGCGTGGCCGCGTAAGCGGCTCTTCGTCCACTGGCTCGATGTCGTGGAGGACGGCAGCGCGGGAACGCGTGCCGGCAGGGGTGCG
The DNA here is from genome assembly GCA_964479365.1 of uncultured Dehalococcoidia bacterium. GTDB lineage: Bacteria > Chloroflexota > Dehalococcoidia > SM23-28-2 > RBG-16-64-32 > CF-163. The sequence goes on along the minus strand of CAYZLC010000107.1, from coordinate 4,783 downwards.
GATGAACAGGCCGCGCACGATGTCCCAAGCGCGCTGGTGCAGAGGAGCCTTCAGCCCTTGGAGCGTGGGCTGCGAATAACCGGTCTTGGGGATCTGTGGATACTGGGCGGCGACCTCCGCCCCAAGGAGCATGATGTTGGCGTTGACGTAGACCCAGAAGAGGAACCCAAGAGCGGCGCCGAGCGAGCCGAAGACGAGGTCGAAATTGCTGAAGTGCTCCAGGTAGAAGCTGAACGTCAGTTTGGCGAACTCAAAGAACCAGGCGGCAAGGAGTGCGCCAGGCCAGACCTCCAGCGGCGATCTCAGGCGGCTCGGCACTAAGCAGTACATGGCGATGAAGGCTAGGAACGATATGCAGAGCGGAACGGCGTAGGATGCCGCGTCCCAGAGCAGGCCTGTGCCGTCCGCGGCATCTCCCAGCCCGCCGAGTTCGGTACTGCGGGTGCGGACGATGCGCATGAAGGCCGTCGCCCCGATGGAGGCGAGGAAGAAGGCCGCCAGGGCGAGCACGAGTGCCAGATCCAATGCCTTCTGTTGGACGAACGGGCGCTTGAACTCGCTGTCGCCGAAGACCGAGTTGAGGGACTTGCGCAGGGCGCCGAAAAGGCTGCTTGCCGACCAGGCCATGGCGGCGAGGGCGACGACGCCAAGGAGGCCGCTCTCGGGCCCGGCCACAGCTTCCACCGCCTCCGAAACTGTGTCGCGACCCTCGCCCTCGTCGAGGCCTACG
>CAYZLC010000107.1:0-4043 GCA_964479365.1 uncultured Dehalococcoidia bacterium | reverse complement strand
CTCGTCGAGTGGGATGTTCTCCAGCACCACGTCGATGATGTCATGCTGGACCTCGTTGCTCTGAATGAAGAGGCCGGTGATGCCAACGATAAAGATCAGGAGCGGGAACAGCGCGAACAGCCCGTAATAGGAGATAGCTGCCGCCCGCTGGCTGCAGTCGTTACGCAGGAATTCGCCTATCGAGCGTTGAATTAGAATTCTTATGAACCGATACAACGGATGCTCCCGAAACGGATTCTAACAGGCGTCATCGCCGGCACTAGTTGAATCTCCCTATCAATTCCTGACTTGTGGGATAAGGGGTTGACTCCCCGTGGGCGCTCTTGCGTATACTGCACCCGATGCAGGAGGTCGATATGTCATCCCCCCTGGGGGAGACCCTCCGCCGCGCAAGGCTCTCTAAGAATGTAACGTTTGAGGATGCCGAGCGTGTGACCCGCATCCGGCGCGAGTACCTGGAAGCGCTGGAGCAGGAGGAATTCGGCAAGCTCCCCGCCCCCGTTTACGCACGCGGTTTCTTGCGTTCGTATGCGGGGTATCTTGGTCTGGATCCCGGTGAGCTAATGCCCTTCTTCCCCGTTGGGCACGTTGACGAGCCGAAGCTCGACCCCTTGCCGGAGATGGACCAGCCCCGGACCTGGAACATGAACGGGGTCCTGGCGGTGGGTGTGGTCGGGTTCCTGATCCTGCTCGTGATCGCGCTCTACAGTTTGGGGCGAGAGGACACCAGCCCGGCGTTCCGCTCGGGCCAAACGAACGCTTCCGAAGAGACCTCACCAGACGTGATCATTCCGGAGACGCAGAACGAGGGCGCGCCGAACGCGGGACCCGCGGGTGCGCTTCCCGATCTCGTGGGTCAGAGTCTCGAGGACGCGATCGCGATCGTCGAAGCCACCGGCGCGTCCTACGTAGTCGTCGGCGTCACGGAGGGCGACGTGCCCGTGGGCCAGATCGTGGACCACGATCCGGGGCCGGATGCAACCGTGGGTGCCGGTGACGTGGTGGCGCTCGTCGTCAGTCAGTAGCCCCGCGCGTGCAGCGCCCACGGCGACCCGAGTCGCCCCTACAGATCTCATCGGATGATCTCCGTCTCGTAGTCGATGATCTCGGCGTCCAGGCGCTCAGATTCGATGAATGAGATTGCCGCCGCGAGCACTTTATCGGTGTGGCGCTCGTCGTTCGAGATAGTGGCGACGGCGATGGAAGCCAACTGCCAGGAGTCGTGGTCGCTCACCTCTGCCGCCGACACGTTGAACTTGTTGTGCAGACGCGCGATCAGTGACTTGAGCACCTGCCGCTTCCCTTTGAGCGAGTGGTTCTCGGGGAGGCGGAGGCGGACCCGGCAGACGCCGACGGTTAGAGCCACACCGCCCAGCCCCGCGCGGGCCGGATGAAGGAGCAAGGCTCAAGGAGCAAGCTTTGCCTCACTCTTCTCCTGGCCCCGGGCTCCTTGCTCCTGGTTCCTCGTTTGAGCCTGCGAGCTCCCGGGGCATGTCGGGCAGCGGAGGCAGGTCTTCCGGCTTCTCGAGGCCGAAGTGCTCGAGAAAGCGGAAGGTGGTGCCGTAGAGGTATGGGCGGCCGGCGGTGGGCGCGCGGCCGACCTCCGTTACGAGGCCTCGCGCCTTGAGGGAGGCCAGTGCGCGGTCGCAGTTGACGCCGCGGATGGCTTCGATCACCTGCCTGCCGATCGGTTGCTTATAGGCGATGATGGCGAGCGTCTCGAGGGCGGCGTGCGAGATGCGTTGGTCTTCGTCGACGCCGAGGAACTGCTCCACGAAGGGCGCGGCTTCAGGCGCGGTGACCATCTGGACGGCCTCCCCGGTGCGCTGAACGCGAAGCCCGCGTTCGCGGCCCTCGGACGCTATCGCACCTACCGCATCCTCCACGTCAGCCTCCCGCCGTCCGGTGACTCGCGCGAGAGATGCAATCTCGACGGGATCATCGGCCACGAAGAGGATGCTCTCGATGATGAGCTTGAGATGATCGCGGCTGGCCGACGTCATGGTCGTTGCCGTGGACTTATGGACGCGGCGCGCCGGCCGGACCGCCTTCGGAGCCGGTCTCCTCGTGCTCGCCGCCATAGAGGCGCGACCTGAGGGAAGAGTCGGGCGGGTCTTCTGCGGTCTCCGTGACGGGCTGCTCGGCCCCCGGCGAACGTTCGGCTGGGTCCGCTGCGGGCGGCGCTCCTTCGCCTTCGGCCTCCGGACTGTCACCGTAAACGAGCGGGCCCGGTGAAGGGTCGGCCGTTCCTTCGATTGCGTCGATAACGGAAGGCTCCGCCGGAGGCGCGTCCTCGGCGCCACCGAGCATCTCTTGCGGCTTGGTCTCCGCCTCCCTTTCGGGCGGGCGCACGATGGAGGATGCGACGTAGTCAGGCCTCATTGCGGCCGCAGTGACGGGTAGTGGCTTCTCGTCTCCAAAACTGACGCGGACGTTGGGCAGCCCGGCGACGGGCAGGCCGAGCTCCGTTTGGATGATGTCTACGACGATGCGGGAGGACTCCTGCGTAACGTTGGCGACGTTCGCGCCAGGAGCGAGCCCGACGTCGAGGTTTGTGGCGATTCCGTTATCGCGCGTCCAGACGCGGGCCTTCGCGGTCGATACCTCAGGTAGCGAACCCAGCGCCTCTTCCAACCGCAGGCGCAAGGCCTGGGCGGGCACGATCGTGGTTGAGCCCGCCTGCGTTACGCGAAGCTCGCGCTCCTCATCCTCTGGCGCGAGTTCAAGCACGATGACGAGCAGACCGAAGACCGCGAAGGCGAGGGCGCCGAGGGTAATGATGAGGCGGCCGGCGGTATCGTTGTTCTCATCGAGCTCCTGGACCACGTCCCCCAACGCTTCGATAACGTCGCCCGGCGCGGCCCAGGCCAGGAAGACAACGATCGCCATCACGACGATCCAGAAGGCGGCGAGGAGGACGATGGCGGTACGATTGGCGTCGTTCATGCGGCGGCGCCTTCGGCGCCTTCGATCAAGCCGATGATGTGATCGTCCTCGAGCCGCGCGAGGCGCGTAGGCGTGAGCTGGTTGGTGAGGTCACAATCGGCGGAAGTGTAAACGCGCATGTAGTTGCCGGTCAATCCCCGCCAGCGTCCCGCAACGTTCTCCTCCCACAGCACCTCGAGCGTCCGCCCCACGTATACCCGCCGGAAACCGAGCGACGACTGGCGCGCTACCTCGAGCAGCTTCTCCAGGCGTGTTCGCCGCGCTTCCGGCGGCAGGTGGCCCGCCATCAGAGCGGCGGCGGTCTGAGGGCGGCGGGAGTAAGGAAAGGCGTGGATGGCGGCGAAGCCGGCTTCGCGGCACGTCGCTAGCGTCGTCTCGAAGTCCTCGTCCATCTCCCCGGGAAAACCTGCGATGACGTCCGTTGTGATCGCGACATCAAGGACATGCTCGCGGATCAGAGCGAGTGCCCGCCGGTACTGATTCGCCGTATAGCGGCGTCGCATGAGCTTGAGGACGGCGTCCGAGCCGCTCTGGAGGGGCAGATGGAAGTGAGGGCAAAGGCGTGGGTTGGGCCAGAGACGAAGGAGGGCAGGCGAGATGTCCTGCGCCTGGAGCGATGAAAGACGAATGCGCGGGATTGAGGTGTGTTCGAGCAGAGCTTCGAGCAACCGGCGCGGGCCTTGCTCGCGCCATCCCAGATCGCGTCCGTAGTTGCCGAGCTGCGTGCCTGTGAGTACGACCTCGAGGACACCTTCTGCCTCCCGCGCTCGGACCTCTTCAACGATGCGATCGATGGGCACACTGACCATCGCGGCCGGGTCGCGGGCATCGCCCTCGCCGTTTTCGCCCTGACCTTCCCCCTGAACATGCTCGTGGGTCGCGACTGGATCCCCCCCGACGACCAGGGCGAGCTCACCCTCGCCCTTAACCTGCCGGAAGGGACGGCCCTCGTGGAGACCTCGCGCGTCGCCGCCGAGCTCGCCGACCGGATCGCCAAGATCGAGGAGGTCGACTTCGTGAACCCCTTCGTCCACGAGGGCATCACGAGCCACTCCCACGTCTACGTCCGGCTCGTCGACCTCGGCGAACGCCGTCGC
>CAYZLC010000106.1:0-6227 GCA_964479365.1 uncultured Dehalococcoidia bacterium | reverse complement strand
ACCCGACGAACCGCGCCGAAGCGAACGGGAAGCTGGCGATCTTGTGGTAGTGGAAGCCGTCGTAGCGGTAGAGCCCATCCTCGGCCGCGAGCCATAGAAATCCGTCCGGCCCTTCGGCGATGAGGTATGTCCTACCCATCTGGCCGATCACCCGCAGCACCGGTAGCGTCTTCGCTGGAGTGCTCGTCGCCGGGGAGACCCCTTCCTCCAGCGGCCCCGGTAGTGTGCCCGGCGCGGAGGGAGCGGGCGCGGTCGCCACTCGCACGCCGTGCTCCCACAGCAGCGGAGCGGAGGGCTGCGGGGAGAGTACGAACGCGGGCGCCATCGCGGGCGAGGGAACCGGCGCGTCGCCCAGCAGCGCCGCCCGCACCGACCGCTGGACCACACCGAAGATCGCTCCTTCGTCGCGGAAGCGTATCTCCGCCTTCGCCGGATGCACGTTGACATCGACCTCTTCGTGAGGGACGCGCAGGTTCAACACCGCCACCGGATGACGGCCGGTCATCAACAACCCCTGGTACGCCTCATCCACCGCGAACGCCAGCCGCCGGTTCTGGATCCAGCGCCGGTTCACAAACAGGCTGATGTACCCACGCCCCGCCCGCGAAACATGCGGCGGTCCAACCAACCCCTCGACCCGTATTCCTGCCCCTTCTTCCTCCTTCCCTCTTCCTCCTTCCCTAACCACCAGCATCCCCCCCGCCAGCTCCGCCCCATACACCTCGCTCACGGCGTCCCGCAACTCACCGCTGCCGGACGTCTGCAGCGCCTGCCTGCCATCGATCGTGACCGTGAATCGCACCTCCGGGTAGGCGAGGGCATAGTGACTGACCACCCCCGCGACGGCGTTCGTCTCGCTGGCGGGCGCGCGCAGAAACTTGCGCCGGGCGGGCAGCCGCGCAAAGAGGCGGCGGACGGTCACAGATGTCCCCACCGGCGCGCCCTGGATCGCTACTTCCGGCGGCGCCTCCGGCGCCAGGCGGATGCGCGCCGCCGACTCGCTGTTCGCCGCCCGCGAGACCATCTCGACTTCCGCTACCGCCGCGATCGAGGGCAGCGCCTCCCCGCGGAAGCCGAGAGTGATCACGCGCGCCAGGTCCGTGTCGTTTTCGAGCTTGCTTGTAGCGTGACGCTGGAAGGCCGTCTCCAGCTCTGATGGCTCGATGCCGCAGCCATCGTCGCTAACGCGGATCGAGTCGAGGCCTCCTGCGACCACTTCGACGGCGATGCGGGAGGCGCCGGCATCGAGCGCGTTATCGAGCAGTTCCTTGACAACTGAAGCGGGGCGCTCCACGACCTCGCCCGCGGCGATGCGGGCGGCGACCTCCGGCGGCAGGACTCGAATGGGCAATCGGCTCTCCCTTTCGTTGTGTGGGACACGCCTCGCCGCGATAGTAGCACACCTGTCCTGATGCTGTCGAAAGGACCCCGCGGCCGCGATGACCCAGGCCGCGGCACGGCGTTCTGGAGCCCGTTTGGGCCCTCCCTCCTTCTGCCTTCTCCCCACTTCCTCCCTCGTGTAACTAATGACCACCCTCGCGACTCTATATGTAAGGCAGTAGACATTTACGGGGCAATAATGGTCCTACGACACGCGGAAAGGCGGAGACAGCCCGCTTGACGGAGACAGAACCGCGCACAGAAGGCATGGCATCTCTCGATGCGCCGCCTGCGCCCACCGCCGCGGCGGTACACGCGCCTCCGCCCGCCACCGAGTCCAGCAGCGAAGACCAGGGAGAAACGGACGCCGCCGCCGCGGCCCCCGGTCCGGACTCCCGGACGGGGCAGATCGCGGAGACGCTGAAGGAGCGCTTCTGGCTCTTTCCATACGTGCAGCCCAACCCGAGGCTGGTCTCGACTCTCCAGTCGTTCGCGAAAGCGGCCGGTGGTGCTGTCAGCATCGCCGGTGCGCTTGTGCTCGCCGGCTGGCTGCTGGACATTGCTGTCCTCAAGAGCCTCTCGCCCGGATTCGTTTCGATGAAGGCGAACACCGCGCTGGCGATGCTGCTGGCCGGCGGCGCGCTTCAAGTCCTCTCGGTGGGCCCTTCAAATCAATACATGCGGTTCGCCGCGCTGGCCGGCGCCTTCGTCGTGGCACTCATCGGTATCTTGACGTTAAGCGAGTACCTCTACGGCTGGAATCTGGATATCGACCAGTTGCTGTTCCGCGAAGCGCCCGGGGCGATGGGAACTTCGGCCCCCGGCCGCATGGCGCCCACCTCCGCGCTCAACTTTTTGCTGCTCGGCGTCTCCCTGCTCGTTCTCGATGTGCGGCGCTGCTACCCGGTCGCCCAACTGTACACGCTGGTCGCGGCGCTGATCGCGCTGACCGCGCTCATCGGCTACGCGTATGGCGTCGAGTCCCTCTATGGCGCCGGCTCGGCGACCGGCATGGCGCTCCACACCTCGCTCTCCTTCCTTCTTCTGTCCGCCGGCATCCTGCTCACGCGGCAGGACCAGGGGTTGTTCGTCATCGTCACCAGCGACGCCGCCGGCGGCATGATGGCGAGGCGGCTCTTGCCCGCCGCCATCGTTATCCCTCTCGCGCTTGGCTGGCTCACCGTCCTCGGCCAGCACGCGGGGCTGCACGGTCCGGAGTTTGGCGTATTTCTCGTCGTTATTTGGAGCATCGTCAGCTTCGGCACCCTCGTTTGGTGGAATTCAGGTTCCCTCTACCGGCTGGATGAGGAACGTCGACGGGCGGAGGAAGGCCTTCAGAAGGGCAAGGCGCAGCTCGCCGAGGCGCAGCGAATAGCCCGTGTCGGCAGTTGGGGGTGGGACCTCCGCTCCGGTCACCTCACCTGGTCTGACGAACTCTGCCGCACGTTCGGTGTCACGCCCGGTGAATTCAACTCGACCTTCGAAGGTTTTGTTGACTTCGTTCATCCCGATGACCGTGAGGTCGTCAGACAGACGTTCGAGCAGAGCCTGCACGCGGGCGAACCGTTCGGGTTCGATTACCGGATCGTCCGCGCGGATGGCTCAGTGGGCGTCTTGCACGCGCAGGGCAATGTCCAGCGCGACGAAAACGGCGTCGCTGTTGCCATGACGGGCACCGGACAGGATGTGTCAGACCGCAAGCGAATAGAAGAGGACCTGCGCCAGAGCGAGTCCCGCACGCGCGCGATTATCGATTCCGCCAACGATGCCTTCGTCGCTATCGATCCAGCGGGCACGATCAGGGACTGGAACCCGCAGGCGCAAGCCATCTTCGGCTGGACTCGCGAACAAGCGGTCGGCCGTAGCCTCGCGGAGACGATCATCCCGGAGCGCTACCGGGAGGCCCATACCGAGGGCGTTCACCGCTTCGTCCGCACCGGCGAGGGGCCGGTCCTCAACAACCGGCTGGAGATGACGGCGCTCCATCTTGACGGTCACCTCTTCCCGGTCGAACTCACCGTTTCGCCCATTCGCTTCGGCCGCAGCTACATGTTCAGCGCCTTCATCCGCGATATCACCGAACGCAAGCGCGCGGAAGAAGCGCTCGCGCGGCAGACGGACGAGCTCACGAGGATCAACGCGGAGCTGGAAGACTTCACGCACAGCGTCTCGCACGACCTCAAAGAGCCGCTACGAGGCATCGAGGCGTTCGCCGGCTTCCTCGCCGAGGACTACCGCGACAAGCTGGACGATCAGGGCCAGCGTTACGTCAACATCCTGCGCGAGAGCGCCGTGCGCATGAAAGACCTCATCGACGACCTCCTCCAGCTCTCGCGCATCGGCCGCATGCGCTTCGAGTACGCGCCCGTGCCCGTCCGCTCTCTCGTCGAAGATGTCAGCCTGGAGCTCAGTTTCGCGCTTGAGGAGAGGAGCGTCGATCTCAAGATCGACACTCAGTTGCCGACCGTGGCCTGCGACAAGGTGAGGATGCGCGAACTGTTCAAGAACCTCATCTCAAACGCGGTCAAGTACAACGATAAGGCGCAACCGCAGATCCAGATCAGCTGCCGCACCGATAACGGCGACTTCACCTTCTCTGTGCGGGATAACGGCATCGGCATCGATCCGGAGTACCACGACAAGATCTTCAAGATATTCCAGCGCCTTCACCACCGGGAGGAGTACGAGGGCACAGGTGTGGGCCTCGCCATCTGCAAGAAAGTGGTGGAGGCGCATGGCGGGCGTATCTGGGTGGAATCGGCGCCCGGCCAGGGAACGGCATTTCTTTTCACCATCCCCCGCGCACCAGATCCAAGACAGGAGACAGTAGATGGAAACGGCACTAGCACCGTTTAGAATCCTCCTCGTTGAGGACAACCCGAACGACATCGAGATCACCCGCCGGGCGCTCGAGAAGGGTCAGCTCAAGAACGAGCTCACCATTGCCCGCGACGGTCAGGAAGCGCTCGATATCCTCTTCGGTCACAGCGGCGGCCGCACCTCCCAGCCGGGCCTAATTCTACTGGACCTCAACCTCCCCCGCGTGGACGGCCGGGAAGTGCTGTCGCGCATCAAGAGTGATCCGGTGCTGCGCCGCATTCCCGTCATCGTCCTCACCACATCCACGCGTGAAGAGGACGTCGGACGCAGCTATGACCTCGGCGTGAACACGTTCATCTCCAAACCCGTTCGCTTCGAAGATTTCATCAAAGTGATCACTGCCATCCAGGAGTACTGGATCGTCATCGCTACTCTCCCGCCGGCCGGCGCGCCCGGAGGAGCTGTCTGATGGCCAAGAAATCCGTCCGCGTGCTCCTGGTTGAGGACAACGACCATGACGCCGAGATCGTCAAGCGCATGCTAGCCAAGTACGCCGCCGTGGCCTTCCAGCTCGACCGCGCCCGCTCGACCGGTGAGTGTCTCGAGAAACTGGGCAACGGCGACTTCGACCTGCTACTCCTCGACTACAGCCTCCCCGGCGAAGACGGCGTCAGCTTCTTGCGCCGCCTCAATGGCGCCGCGGAGTTGCCGCCGGTGATCATGCTCACCGGCTGGGGTGATGGGCGGGTGGCCGCGGAGGCGATGCACAGCGGCGCCTACGACTACTTCCCCAAAAACTCCATCAACTCCCAGGTTCTCGCCCACGCTATTCACCAGGCGCTCGAGAAGTACCGCTGGAGCACGGAGGAAAAGCGCCTGAAAGAAGAGCTTGAACGCCTCGCAATCACCGATGAGCTAACCGCCGTCTACAACCGCCGCTACATGACGCCAACGCTAGAGCGCGAATGTAACCGCGTGCGGCGCTATCGGCGCGATCTGGCCTGCCTGATGATCGACCTCGACGACTTCAAGACCTACAACGACAGTCACGGCCACCTCGTCGGCGACCTCGCCCTCAAGCAGGTGGCGGCCACGATCAGCCGGTGCGTGCGGCAGACGGACGTTGTCGTGCGCTTTGGCGGCGAGGAGTTCGTCGTCATCATGCCGGAGGCGACCCCACACGCATCCATGCTCGCCGCCGAGCGCATCCGCGAGGCGATCGCCGGGCAGGCGCTGGCCGTTGGCAACGATGACGTCCCCATCACCGTCAGCATCGGCGTTTGCACCTCCCATGACGATCACGAAATAGAGCCGGATACGATGCTCGCCTGCGCCGATAGAGCTCTCAGGCAGGCGAAGAACCAGGGAAAGAACCGCGTGTGCGGCCAGCCCCCGCGCGCGTCGGCAGTCACCTAAAGGAGGAACGGGAATGACCAACACAGTACGTGTGCTGCTGGTGGAGGACAATCCAGGTGATGTCGGCCTCATTCGTGCCGCGCTCGATGAGAGCGCGGTCGCCGGCTTCGAGGTCGACAGCGTCAGTTCGGTGAAGTCATGCCGCCGCTCCCTGGACGCGGGGCGATACGATGTCCTCCTCCTCGACTACTCGCTACCGGGCGAAAACGGCCTGGATTTCCTGCGCTCCGCAAGCGGCAAGAAACAGCTGCTGCCTGTCATCATGCTCACCGGCTTCGGCGACGAGTTCATCGCCAAAGAAGCCATCCGCAGCGGCGCCCTCGACTACTGCGCCAAAGGCAGTATCACTCCGGCCACGCTCAGCCTCGCGATTATGGACGCCCTGGAGAAGGCCCGTCTGGCCGCGGAAGAGCAGCTCCAGCGCGAGGAGGCGGACAAGCGAGCGGTTACAGACCCACTCACCGGGCTATACAACCGGCCCTACCTGACGGACGCCCTGGAGAGGGAGTGCCGCCGCGCCAAGCGCTACGGCAGCCCGATCTCCTGCGTCATGCTGGACTTGGATGGGTTCAAGGAGCGCAACGATAAGTACGGACACGCGGAAGGCGATT
>CAYZLC010000105.1:0-6251 GCA_964479365.1 uncultured Dehalococcoidia bacterium | reverse complement strand
TGAGGAGGACCGGCATGAAGTCCTCGCCGCGCAGGTGGCCAAGGGCGCCAGCGACCGCGGCGCGCTCGCCGAACTCAGTGACGGCGTCGACGCGAAGGTTGCCGCCGCGGAGGGCGATCGGGACTTCTTCGCCGCTGTGCTGATCGGAGAACTTGCCGCGCGGATGATCTGACCAGACGGACGGCGTGGTGTGGTCAGTCGTGATGACGGTGACGAGGGTGGGATCGCCGGCGAGGTCGCTCCAGTAGATGTCCATTCCGGCGTCAAGCGCCTCGATATCGTCGCGCACGCGAAGCGGCTGGTTGTCGTGGGAGGCGGGGTCGGGGTACTTGGAGTGGAGATGCACGAATTCGTAGCCTCCGCTGAGGAGTGCTTTGGCGCGTGCCAGGCGGCGTTGGAGGTCGACGGTGGGATCCGCGTCATCGATCTGCTCGACCTGAAAGCCGAGCGCCAGCATGAGGCCAGAGACGACTTCTTCATCCGGGAGACTGGCGGCGCGCATGCCCCATAGCTGCGGGAAGGGCTCGTATGACGGCTTGGGGCCGGCCCATTTGGTAATCAGGAAATTGATGGGCGGGCCATCGCCCGATTGTACGTCCGGAGCCGACGCAAAGCATGAGTGCGCCCACGTGAGATAGCCATTGAGAGCCGCCGCCGTGCGCTCCGCAGCCCGAGCGTCCAAACTGTCAGCCCGGGGCTGTGCCTTGAGGACGGGCAGGTCCAGCCCCAGCGGATCAGTATCGGTCATTTCATAGGAAGCGCCCCCGCTGATCGCGAGAATGCCGTCGCCGCGCCCGCTGTAGGTGTAGCGTAAGGTCAGACCGTCGATCTCGTGTTCGGCGATCGCAGCGGCGAGCGTGCTGCACTCGTCTTCGCGTCCGCGGACGAAGCGCTGCAGGAGCCGCAGCCGACCGTCGGGTTCAGGCTGGACGGAAGCGAAGCGTGCTGCGAGAGCGACATCGCCGTCAGCGATCTCAACGCCGCGCGCCTTCGCGAGGAGGGGGCCGCGGTTCGGGAACTGGTCTTCGGGATAGCCGAACATGAGGTGTAGCGCGAGCGGGCTGCCGAGAGGGTAGCCGGGCGACTTCGGGTGCAGGAGACCGTTGATGCCTTCCGCCGCCAACCGGTCCAGGTTGGGCGTTCGCGCCGCTTCCAGCGGCGTTTTGCCGTCCAGTTCGGGCGCGGGGCGGTCAGCCAGGCCGTCGAAGATGATGAGGAGGAGCCGCATCAGGACGCCCGCGCCGCCTCCCGGAGGGTCTCGATTACGCGCGCTACGGCCGGCGGCACCAGAGCCTGCCAGTCTTCGCCGGCGGCCATCCGCCGGCGTACCTCGCTCGCCTCGACCGCCTTCTCGATGCCCGGATGGAGCACCTCGACAGCGTAGCCATACTCGCGCAGGCGGTCCACCTTCGCCTGCTCCCAGTCTGAGAAGACGCGCAGGTAGTGGACGACGTGGCGGGGCAAGTAATATCGCCATCGCTCCGGCGAGTTGACGGGGAAGGGGATGATCAAAGCTTGTTCAGGTGGGACGCCCTCGTCGCGGAGCACCTCGCGGATCATGAGGAGCCGCTCGAAATAGGTGTATGGGTTGGACTCAGGCAGGTGCCTGTGGGCGCTGGCCGGGTCTTCGAGGATCGTCGTAGGGTCAGGGTTGGTGATGCCGACGACCAGGTTCTCGCAAAGCTCCCGCGCCGCCCTCAGATACTCCAGGTGCCCGTTGTGGAACGGCTGAAAGCGGCCGTGGACCATGCCGTATTCTGGTTTCACGAGCCGTGTTTCAGGGGATGACGGCTACGCCCGAGCCTTCGGTCACGTCACCCACTCGCCATAGGGGCTGCCCGCTGTCCGCGAACTTCGATTCGATAATTGTACCCACTTTGGGATTGGCGGCGAAAAGCAGGCCGCCGGAGGTCTGTGGGTCGAAAAGGATGTGCCGTGTCTCTTCGCTGGTATCGCCGGATAGGTCGACTTTGTCTTCGAGATAGCGCCTGTTGCGCACCGCGCCCCCAGTGGTGATACCGCGGTACGCATACTCCAGGGCGCCGGGAAGGGTGGGGAGCGCGGAGGCTGAGAAGCGGATGCAGGCGCCGCTGGCAGCGGCCATTTCGTAGGCGTGGCCCAGGATTCCGTAGCCGGTGACATCGGTCAACGCCTGTACGCCCGCCTCCCGCGCGATGCGGGAGGCATGGCGGTTGAGAGCGGTCATGCTCTCGATCGCAGAGCGGAGGTGTGCGGATTCCGCTTCGTCAAACTTGGCGGCGGTAGTCACGAGGCCGGTGCCGAGCGGCTTCGTGAGGTAGACCGCGTCGCCGGGGTGGGCGCCTGCCTTGGTCAGGACGCGTTGTGGGTGGACGAGGCCGAGGACGCAGAGCCCGTACTTGGGTTCGGCATCGATTATGGTGTGACCGCCGGCGACTACCGCGCCCGCTTCCGCCACTTTGTCCGCGCCGCCGCGCAAGATCTGCGAGACGGTCTGCGGGGGCAGGTCCGAGGGAAAGGCGGCAACGTTGAGAGCAAGGACGGCCTCGCCGCCCATCGCGTATACATCGCTCAGGGCATTGGCGGCCGCGATGGCTCCGTAATCGTAGGGGTCGTCCACGAGCGGAGCGAAGAAGTCCACAGTCAGGACCACCGCGTGCTCGTCGCTGATCTTGTAGACAGTAGCGTCGTCCGGTGCGGTCAGGCCGACGAGGAGATCGGGGTGATTACCATTCTGGAGCTCCGCGAGATGGCTGAGTACCTCGGCGAGCATGTCTGCCCCAGCCTTAGCGGCGCAGCCAGCGCACGAGGCAAGCTCCGTCAGGCGCACGGGCCGTTCGACCCGGCTCAGGGTACCTTTGGCGACCATGGGCGACTCCGTTCTGAGCGCGCCGCAACGGGGTTGGTCCGTGCGGCGAACCCCCCACCTGATTCGTGCGAGCATTTTACATGTGGTCAGTTCACGATTTCAAGTTCCAGGTAGCGCGGCGCGCGTCGCAATCCCGCAAACTCGGTAACGCGTTTTCTTCGCGTCGGCTAGAATGTCCCTGCGGACAGCCGTTAGCTGTTCGGGACGCCGGTGACCGCAAAGGAGGAAGCATGACGACTGAAGCCGAATTCGCCGAGCGCCGGACGCGTCTGCTGGGCCCGATGGAGGGTATGAGCGACGCGGAGCTGAAGCAGGACGTTCGCGAGAGCTTTTCGAAGCTAGCATCTGTTATCGATTCGCTCTCCGATGAACAGGCCACGTGGAAGCCGGGCGAGCAGGAGTGGTCGGCCGCGCAAGTGGGAGATCACATCGCGCTCAGCACGGGAATGTTGGGCAGCATCACCGGTTTGCTGGCGAAGGGCCAGTCAGTGACGGACGTTGATTGGGACCCGCCGCCGCAGTTCAAGGGAGATGCCGCCGACCTGGGCAACGTAAAGAGGCGGCTGGGAGAGCTTCCGCCGTACGCTGACACGCTCTTTGAAGAGGGGTCGAGCACGGACGGGCTGGACGTGAAAGCGAACAACTCCTTCCTGGGCGACATGAACTGGCGGGAGTGGTTCTACTTCTTGCGGATCCATGCGCAGGCGCATATCGAGCAGATCGAGAAGCTGCGGGCGACGCGGGGGTTCCCGGCCTAGTCAGCGAATGGGGACCGAGTAAGCGAATACGTGAGCCCCGGCGCACCTGAAGGTGCTGGGCTACGTGCGGGGGCCGATGGTCAGCCGCAGGTTGCGGCCGTGCGTCAGCGAAGTGCATAATCGTGGACTCCAGCGTCTCCTCGCCGCCGATAGCCAGCCAGAGGACGATGAGCCACGTCTGGTCGAGAAGACAACCTGCGCCGGTACCTGCCAACGCCAGGCCGATCATCGAGAGGCGGAAGCCGCGCACCCAGGCAATCACCTTGGCGGGATCACGCACGGGCCGGCGGATGCCATCCCACTCGCGGAACAGTCCGGTAAGAAGCAGCGGCGAACCTCCCGCGATCAGGAGTGCCGCGGCGAGCGTTTGCCACTGGATCCCCAGCATCTCATCCATCTCCAACCTGTTTCTATGACTGCCTGGCTGCTGACAGTGTGAGCGGCGTCACATTCCTGCGCGCGACAGGCTGATGCGTTAGCCTTACGCCCGTGAGCGGGATTCGCATCGCCAACGCGCCGTGTTCCTGGGGGGTGATGAAGGGCTTCGGCGAGGGCGCATTTCCTCCGTAGGCGAGTGTTCTCGATCAGATAGCAGAGACGGGTTACGAAGGGACGGAGCTGGGCGACTGGGGGTTCTTCACGGAACGCTACGTGGACTCATACCTCGCGGAGATGGCAGCGTTCGTCCATTGCGTGCAACGGGATGCTGAGCCGCTCGTGAGCGGGGCCGACGGCCGGGCCGCCGTGGTGCTCGCGCTGGCAGCGAGGCGCTCGTGGCGCGAGGGGCGGCCGGTGGTGGTTAGCAGCGTGGATTAGCTCAGTCGTGGCGTAGTACGGCGAAGCGCTTCGACTTCGATTCCTCAGTCTGCGCTGGCGTTGCCGGAGGCTGCCCTTCGATTCCTCTGGGCGAACGGATTTGGGCTCGCTTTCAGCGCTCTAGAAAATCGGAGACGAGTTTCGAGACTATCTCGAGCTGCTCCAGCTGCGGGAGGTGGCCGGCGCTATCGATCAGCTCGACGCGGGCGTTGGCGATGTGGCTGGCGAACTCGTCCGCGTAGACGGGCGGGACGATACCGTCCTGGCGGCCCCAGATGATGAGCGTGGGCGCCTGGATGCGGTGGATGCGCTTCTTGAGGCCCTTGTCCGGGATGGGCCAGACGAACTTGCCGGTGCAGGCCGCCGACCACATGATCTGGATCTGCTGGTCCATCTGAGCGTCCGACATTTCAGTCATGCGGGTGGCCGCTGCCATCATCTGTGCCAGGGGGTTGTCCTGGTTGGCGAACAGGTACTTCGGCAGGTCCCCGAAGGGGGTGATCATCCAGTTGCGGACGGGCTGGTCGTCGCGCCAGAGGCCGATCGGGTCGATGAGGACGAGCTTCCCGACCCGCTCCGGGTTCGTGGCCGCGATCTCGGCAGCGACCATACCGCCGAAGGAGTGGCCGATGACGGCGGGCGATTCCAGGCCTAGCTTGTCGAACAGCTCGTAGTAGTAGAGAACGAGGTCCCAGAGGTTGTCGAGCGGCTTGAGGGCGTCAGGAGCGCCCGGCGTCGTGCCGGGATGTTCCGGGGCGTAGATGGTGTGCGACCGCGAGAGATCGTCGAGGAAGGGGTCCCACTGGAGGCCGTAGGCGCCGTGGAGGAAGACTACGGGTGGCCCATCGCCGGCGACCTTGACGCGCGTGTCGATCTCATCGCGCCAGGCGGAAACGGTGCGGTCTTGCGTTGTTACCATCAGGATGCCCCTCCCGCCGCGACCGCCGCCGCGGCTGGCAGTTCGCGCTTCGCGCGCAGGCTCTCCGGCCACCAACGGTTCTCCCATTCGTCGTCCCAGATGTCGCGGACGTGCGGCATGACCTCGCGTGAGAAGAGATCGATGTTCTTCAGCGTCAGCTCGTGGGGCATGGAGCCGATGTGCAGGAGCACCATGAGGTTGCCGACGCGGAGGTCCCGTATCGCCTCCTTGAGTCGGTCGCGTACGGTCGCGGGGCTGCCGGCGATGACGAAGCCCTTCTCGACGAAGTCCTTGAAGGTGTAGTTGGGCAGCTCGTCGCGCATTCTGCGGACATCCTTGAACTGCTTCTTCATTGTATTGACGAGGCTGCGGTAGTCCTGGTGACCGGGTGGGGCGGCGAATTCCGGGGCGATGTGGAGGCACTTGTCGTAGAAGTAACGGATGTGCGGGTAGTACTCCTCCTCGGCGCGGGCGTCCGTCTCTGAGACGACGAGGAGCTGAAGGAAGCCAGCGCGGTATGGGTTCGAGTCGCGCTCAGAGCCGCCGACGAACTCCCAGAAGCCGTCCATGACGCCCTTGGCTAGCTTGCTGCCGAAGTAGCTGAGGAAGCAGTAGCAGTGGTCGTGCTGGATCGCGAAGTCCCAGGTGCTGAGGCTGCCGCTGCCCGGTACCCAGACCGGGGGATACGGCTGCTGCACGGGCCGCGGCCACAGGTTGACCATCGGCAGCTGCGTGTACTTGCCGTTGAACGGGAACACCTCACGTGACTGCCAGGCCTTCAGGATGAGATCGTGGGCCTCGTAATACCGCTCGCGCTGCTCGATCGGCGTGATGCCGTAGCAGAGGTTGGCGTCCATGGGGCTGCCGAGGGGCATGCCGGCGACGAGCCGGCCGCCGCTGATGCAGTCGA
>CAYZLC010000104.1:0-6262 GCA_964479365.1 uncultured Dehalococcoidia bacterium | reverse complement strand
TTCGTAGGGCGTCATAGCCTCTTCGCGACGCGGGATTCTGGACACGTCGATGACGAGACCGGTACCGGCGCGCGCGGCCGATTCGGCGCTCGAGGCGGAGAGACCGGCCGCGCCGAGGTCCTGGATGCCGGTGATCCAGTCCGCGTGGTTATGGGCCAGTTCGAGGCACGCCTCCATCAACATCTTCTCGAGGAATGGGTTGCCGACCTGCACGGCTGGGCGCAGTTCGTCGAAGCGGGCATGTGGGTCCGTGCGCGAGGCCAGCCCCGAGGCGCCGTGGATGCCGTCGCGGCCGGTGTCCGCGCCCACAAGCATGAGGACGTTCCCCGGGCCCTCCGCCTTCGCGCTCGCGAGCTTGTCAATCGGCGCGACGCCGACGCACATCGCATTCACGAGCGGGTTCGCCGAGTAGGCGTCCTCGAAGGCGACCTCGCCGCCGACCGTGGGAATGCCGAGGCAATTGCCGTAGCCGCCGATTCCGGCAACCACGCCGCCGAAGAGGTACCGGTTGCGGGCAATCGTTTCCGGACTCTGTGGCTCGGGGCCCAAGCCCCTAGCCGGCTCATGGCTGGGGCCACTAGCCACATCGGCAGGCGCGATCGGCCCGAAACGCAACGAGTCTAGAATGGCGATGGGCCGCGCGCCCATGGCGAAAATGTCGCGGACGATGCCGCCAACGCCGGTGGCGGCGCCCTGGTAAGGCTCGATCGCCGATGGGTGGTTGTGGGACTCGATCTTCATCACTACGCAGAGGCCATCGCCGATGTCCACGGCGCCGGCGTTCTCGGTGCCGCGGCGGGTGAGAACGTACGGGCCTTCGCCGGGCAAGAGGCGGAGTAGAGGCTTCGAGTTCTTGTAGCCGCAGTGCTCGCTCCAGAGGGCCCCGAACATGCCCAACTCGACCTCGTTCGGCTCCCGGCCCAGGCGCTCGACGATGAGGTCGTACTCATCCCGGCTCAGCGCGATGACGTCCAGGGTGGTCTGGTCTGCGGCCACGTACTCAGAATACGTGGGGCAAGACGTAGATGGAAGAGATGTAACTGGAGACGGCAGCGAGAGACAATCCGACGACACTGACGGCAGCTTTCAGCCGACGGGGCCAGTCTTTGTAACGCCACATCAGGTACAGGCCAAGAGGCGGGAAAACGTAACCCGAAGCGAGCATCAGCCAACCATTAGCGTACCAGCAACGGTCCGTTCGTGGGTCGATGCCGGTTTCCTACTTCAGACTGAAGGGCGGGTACTCATCCCGCATGAGGTAGACGTAGGCGTTTACGCGGTTACTCCAGCGCAGGACACCGACAAGGAAGTCGAACATGCCACGCGGGTAGGTGGCAGTGAAGAGGATGGCGAAGAACGCGATCACCCAGACGACGAACGCTGCGATGCCAAGGAAGAACAGGACGACATAGTGCGGGAGAGCCAGCAGCCACTTGACGAGTGGCAGCCAGCGGTTCAGTTCCTGCGGGTAGTCTATTTCAAAGGTAACAGGATATTGCCCGGGCTCCCAGGAGAAGGGAGGGTATTCGTCTCTCATCAGGCCCACGTAAGCGTACAGGTTCGCCTGCCACCTGTAGATGTTAACCACAAAGTCGAAGAGAGATTGAGGGTACTTTGTCGTGAAGAGGATGGCGAAGAACGCGATGAAGTGGATCACACTGGCAACGCTAAGCAGCGCGTACACGATGAGCATGTGCGGTATCGCCAGCAACCACTTCACGAGTACAAGCCATCGGTTGAGCGCCTCAGGATACTCGACGTCCAAGCGCAAGGGGTATTCGGGGGCATCCGTCGTGCCGGTGGCTGTAGACATGCTCGACTCCTTTCGGGCCCTCGTGGGGCACTACCTGAACTTGAAACGGACCTTCTCTCCGATAGGAAAGAACGCAGCAAAGCCTGGTGAGTAGGTCAGCTCAGATGGGTCGGCGTCGTTGCGCACCTCGAATATTACTCCCGCCGTTTCCGTTCGGCCTCGCTCGACCAGCTCGCCGCTGAAGGAAGCGCCTTGCACAAAAAGCGGGTCACGCTCCCGGCCTCGCGTGTCCGCGAGGGTGAACGTCTGTCGGGACACAGACGTGAAAAGCGCGTCGATGTTCGTGACCTCTAGCTCGAACCGCACGAAGCGGTGACCTACCTTTGGCTCTCGAAAGGTACTCGGAAAATCGAAAGGATCGTCGGCGTTGAGTAGCACGACGACGTTGCCTTCGATCTCCACCGGCAAGGTGGGCCTCCCCGCGAGCACATCGGCGTATCGGACGCTGACCTCCTCCGTGCTGGAAGTGAGTGACCCAACCGCGAGGAAGATACCCACAAAGGCCACTCCGAGTCCCGCCCAGACTGGTATCGCCAGCAACGCCGAGGTGGCGATGGCCCTGCCCGTGCCCGGAGCAGCATCCGCTCGCTTGCTGAACGGAGGAAACTCGTCACGCATCAGCGATGAGTACGCGGTAACTCGGAGGTACCAGCGCATGACACCCACGATGTAGTTAAAGAGCCCGCGCGGAAACCGGCCGGTGATTAGAATCGCGAGCCAGGCGATCATCGCTGAAACCAACGCGAAGAACCCCAGGAAGTAGAGAACGATCTGGTGGAGCAGGACGAGAAACCACTTGACGAAGATCAGCCAGCGGCTGAGCTTCTCCGGGTAGTCGACCTCGTAGATGACTGGATAGCGGCCTGGATCGGTCGCTAACGGTGGGTACTCGTCACGAAGTAAAGCCGTATAGGCATACACGTTCACCATCCAGCGGTTGAACGACACAACGAGATCGAACAGCCCTTTTGGATAGCGCCGAGTGAAAAGGATCGCGAACCATGCGATGAACGTGACGATCCCGACCACGGTTCCCAAAGCATAGATGACGAGAAGCTGCGGAATCGCCAGCACCAGCCTGGCGAGCGTACTCAGTCGCGAGAGCTTTTCGGGGTACTCGACATCGAACCTTACAGGGTACGCTCCCGGCAGGCGAGCGGCCGCTGCTGGCAGAGGACGCAGGAAGTTGATGCGCGTGCCGCAGCTGAAGCAGAAGTTGTACTCGGCCGGATTAGGGGCGCCACAGTTGTGGCAGAAACTCTCCCCTGATTCGATCACGGCCAGCTCAGAGACACTAATTGCCGGTCTCGCCGGCTCAGACTCCGGCCCCCTCTTTCGCCCACTCAATGACAGATTGCAATATGAGCCTCCCGTCCTCGCCACCCATCAGCGCTTCGCACGCCCGCTCCGGGTGCGGCATCATGCCGAGCACGTTGCCGCGCTCGTTCACGATGCCGGCGATGCTCCGTTCGCTGCCGTTGGGGTTCGCTTCCGGCGTCACGCCGCCCTCGGGCGTGCAATAGCGGAAGACGACACGCCCAGACGACTCTAGATCGTCGAGCGTGGTTTGGTCCGCGAAGTAGCGCCCCTCACCGTGGGAGATGGGCATCCGCAGCACCTGATTGAGCTCGCAGGCGTTCGTGAATGCCGTGCTGGGGTTCTCGACTCGCAGGTGGACCCATTCGCAGCGGTATTGGAGCGAGTCGTTGCGCATGAGGGCGCCGGGCAACAGGTGCGTCTCGCATAGCACCTGGAAGCCGTTGCAGATGCCGATCACCGGCTTGCCGTCCTCCGCGTGGCGGACCACGGAGTCCATCACGGGCGAGAAGCGGGCGATGGCGCCGGTCCGGAGGTAGTCGCCGTATGAGAATCCGCCGGGCAGCACCACGCAGTCATAGGAGGAGAGGTCGCTCTCGCGGTGCCACACGAGGTTGGCCTCCTGACCCATGACGTTCGCGAGCGCGTACTGACAGTCGTGGTCGCTCCACGTCCCGGGAAAAACGACGACGGCAAAGCGCATAACCACTTCCCTTATACCACTCCACCCAGGAGATAAGGAACAAGGAGCCTCGAGTCATGTCGCGCGGGAACTACAGCCGATTTTGGACCAACGGAGGAAACGCGCCGCCCTGTCAATAACGGGCGTAGATGCGGGCGGCCACCTAGGTTATCCCAACGAACACGAAAGCGAACACGTACCACCTGCTGGGAATTAGGCTCGCCAACTCCTCCACGACGCCGGGTTGCCTGTCCTGAGTGCCATGCCTCGGCGGGTCGGGGAGTCCGCGCTCGATGTTGTAGCGGAGACGCTTGTCGTAATCCATGAGGATCTCGTAGGCGGCTTTCGCCTCCTCGAAGCGCTGCCGCGCAGACGGGTCGGAGGTCAGTCGCGGATGATATCGCTCTGCGACCTAAGCAAAGGCGTTTACGACCTGCCGGTGACTGGCGTCTGGGGATAGGCCCAGGATGTCGTAGCACGTATCGGACTCCACGTGAGCTGCCTCCTAATTACGCCCGCTCAGGGTGTTTTCCCGGTCGAAGTCGTCCACGTAGCGCTCGTGACGGTTCACCTCAGCCAGTAGGGTTTGAAAACCGTGAAAAGGAACACAAGGAAGAGTAGGACGACGATTGCGATGGGAATTATCCAGGCAAGATCACCCACGCCGTCTAGCACATCTACCGGGCGATCATCCTCTTCTTCGTCGGGTAGGGGAGGCTGGGGAAAGCCGTGCACTGCGTTGTAGCGGCGGCGCCGCTCGTAGTCAGAGAGCACGTTGTACGCGGCCCTCACGTGCTGGTAGGCCAGGCCTGCCGCGGGATCTGACAAAGCGGCTTCTCCATACGTGTGCACGAACCCGCCGAACGCCTCCCTCACATCTCGATATGACGCCCTCGGCGACACACCCAGGATCTCGTACGGGGACATGCGCTCCAACGCGCTTGCGCGGCTGCGCGCGTCCTCGTACGTCTGTTTCGCCGCCGGAGGCTGTTCAGGGCGCTCCTCCGCGCTCTGCTGAGCCTGGCGGCGAAAGCGGTCGTATTTCTTCACGCTTCTGCCGGTCTGAAAGCACCTCGTACGCCCGGTTGATGTCCTCCATTCGATCCTCGGCCGAGGGGTCGCCTGGGTTGAAGTCTGGGTGGTATCTTCGGGCCAGGCGGCGGTACGCGTGCTTGATATCCCGCAGCGCGGCGCTGCGCGGCAGTTCCAGCGTCCGGTAGTAATCTGCGGGCATGGCGCTTGCTCCGCACGTAGGACGTGTGTGAGAGCGGGCTCGTTACTCGCTTGCCGCGTTGATTGTTGTTCCTCGTTCGTGGTTCCTAGTAATCTCTCCCTCGTGACCAAGCAAACCCCGCGCCCGGACGCCGCTACCGAGATCGACGCCATCCTTCATCCACGGTCGATCGCGGTCGCCGGGGCTTCCACAAACCCCGACACGCCGGGCTACGATTATGTGCGTTCCCTCCAGGAGTTCGGATATGCCGGGCGTATCTACCCGATCAATCCTAGAGGCGGGAAGATTCTCGGCCTGCCGGTCTATGCGTCGCTCCGCGACGTGCCCGGCGGGGTCGACTACGTCATCTCTTGCATTCCGAACGCGTCTGTTCTCGATCTCGTCGCCGACTGCGCCGCCGCCGGGGCCAGGGCGCTTCAACTGTTCACGGGCCGCTTCAGCGAGACCGGCCGCCCGGAAGGAGCCGCGCTTGAGCGGAAGCTGCTCGAGGCGGCGCGGCAGTCTGGAGTACGGTTGATCGGCCCCAACTGCATGGGGCTCCTCTATCCAAAGCTGGGCATCTCCTTTCGGACCGACATGTCGCGCCAGTCCGGCACGATTGGTTTCCTGTCCCAGAGTGGGAACCTGTTGTTCGAACTGACGCATTTTGGTGGCGCGCGCGGCTTGCGCTTCTCCAAAGCGATCAGCTACGGCAACGCGCTCGATCTGGACGAGTGTGATTTTCTCGACTACTTCTCGCACGACGCGGAGGCAGCGGTCATCGGCGCCTACATCGAGGGCGTCCGCGACGGGCGCCGATTCCTAACAGCTCTGAAAGGCGCCTCGGCGCGCAAGCCGGTCGTTGTCCTGAAGGGCGGGCGAACGGCAGCAGGCGAGCGGACGGCTGTCTCGCATACTGCCGCCCTCGCGGGCAGCGCCGCCGTCTGGGACGCTGCGGTCCAGCAAGCAGGCGGGTTGGCGGTGGGCACGGTGGAGGACCTCATCGACCTGCTAATCGCGTTCGCTTACATCCGCCCGGGATCGGGCAGGCGCCTCGCGATGGTCGGCGCTGGCGGAGGGCGGTCCGTGCTCACGGCGGACTTGTGCGAGGGATTGGGGCTCTCCGTGCCACCGTTGCCGGACGATGTTGAAGACAAGGTGAAAGATAGGGCGCCGGACCTGGCGGGCTGGGTGACGAACCCGGTCGACCAGTCGATCCTCGCCGGCAGCGGCATCG
>CAYZLC010000103.1:0-6326 GCA_964479365.1 uncultured Dehalococcoidia bacterium | reverse complement strand
CTGAGGAGATCATCCGTTTCGCAGAGGAGCTGAAGATTGACCTGATCGTGATGGCCACGCACGGCCACACCGGGCTGGCTCGGCTCGTCTTCGGTGGCGTGGCCTCTCGCGTCGTCGCCGGCGGCGTCTGCCCGGTCCTTCTTGTGCGGCCGGCTGGCCTGAAGCAACACTAGGAACTGGCCACAGACCCATTCGCCGTCGCTGGAACCGGCCGCCCGGACCTCCCTCGGGCGGCCGGATTCGTCACTGCCACCATTCGGACCTCATCGCACGTGCGCCGGGGGCCGCTTGACTCCAGACTATGGGCCGAATAGCACTCTCTCGGGCCGCCTCCCTCGCGTACTTTGGGCATGGAGGGCGGGTGGACGAGGTGCGAGGCGGCTGCGGCGCCAGGAAGCCGGCCGGCCCCCCGCGAGGAGGCCACGGCAGCACCAGGAGGCGGTAGTCACCCCGACAGCCGCTTCGACGGGTCGCCCGCCCTCCGCAAGGCTGGAGGTTCGGAATGATAAAGAAGATCCTGGTCCCGCTGGACGGGTCACCGGCAGCGGAGGCGGTTTTGCCGCTGGTGACCCATCTGGCGCTCGCTGAAGGGGCCGCCGTGGAGTTGGTCACGGTACTGACCCCCGTCGCCATCTGGGACGCCGCCGCTTCCATGATCAAGTGGGACGCTGAGGAGGCGGCGGCGCGACGGTATGTCGACGGCAAGCGCCAGGAGCTGGGAGAGCGCGGCATCCGCGCGCATGCTACGGTCCACGTTGGAGAAGCTGCATACGCCATCTTCAAGACGGCCACGGACAACAAGGTGGACTTCATCGCCATGACCACTCACGGACGGTCCGGGGTCACCCGGTGGGTATTGGGTAGCGTCACCGAAAAGCTTCTGCGCACCACCGCGCCGCTACTCGTCGTCCGCCCGGCGGATGAAGCCGGTGTACCGCTCGATCCATCGCAGGTCCGCAAGATTCTCGTCCCGCTGGATGGCTCCGAGCTGTCTCAGGCTGCGCTCCCGCACGCGGAGGAGATGGCGAAGATCTTCAACGCTTCGCTGGTGCTCTGCAATGTGGTATCGACCGACTGGATCGCTTTTTCCGGCATGGAAGCGCCGGTTCTGTATCAAGATGTTCTCGGCGATATGAAAGCCACGGCGGAATCGAACCTCGAGAAGGCGGCTAACGAATCGAGAGGGCGCGGCTTCAACGTTGATTGCTTTGTCGGCGTCGGCGGCCCCGCCGACGAAATTCACCGAATAGCGGCCGAGCAAGGGGCTGGCCTCATCGTCATGAGTACGCACGGCCGTTCCGGGCCGCGTCGCTGGGTGATGGGAAGCGTCGCCGACGCCGTCGTCCGTGGCACGCACCTTCCCTGCCTGCTCGTTCGCCCCGGCCACGTGAAGCACGCGTCGACAGATAAGACCGGGCAATCGAAACAAGAAACGGCCGTCGGCCCAACGTAGATCTGGATGAGGGTTGTACTTGGGCGGAATTAAGATCGGGCGCATCGCGGGGATTGAGATCCTCGTTCATCCAAGTTGGTTCTTGGTGTTTGCCCTCATCACCTGGTCCTTGTCTGAGGGCCTCTTCCGCGAAGAACACCCGGAATGGGATCCGGCCCCCGCTTGGGCGGCGGGATTGGCGACCAGCCTCCTGCTCTTCGGCTCGCTCCTTTTGCATGAGTTCTCCCACTGCCTCATGGCAAGGCGGCGAGGCCTCGACGTCAAGAGCATTACGCTGTTCATATTCGGCGGGGTCTCCGCCCTCAAGGGAGAGCCGAATGAACCCGCTGACGAGTGGCGGATCGCGATCGTCGGCCCGGTCACTAGTTTCGCCCTGGCGGGACTGTTCGCGGTCGTCGGCTTGGCGCTCTGGGATACCGGGGCTGACACAGCTGCCTTCTATCTCGCTGCCATCAACGCCTTGCTCGGGATCTTCAACTTGTTGCCCGGCTTCCCTCTCGACGGGGGACGCCTGCTGCGCGCCGCGCTCTGGGCGCGAAGCGGCAGTCTCTTTGCTGCCACTAAGACCGCTGCGCAGGTCGGCGGCGGCATCGCTTTCCTGTTGATGGGTACCGGCGTTCTCGTCGCTCTGGCCGGGGCCTTTTTGAGCGGAATCTGGTTGATCGTCATCGGCTGGTTTCTCCGCGCCCAGGCCGATGCGAGCTACAGCCAGTTGGTCACGCGCGGCGTCTTCGAGAAGACCCCGATCGCCACTGTGATGGAGACCGGCTATCATGCGGTGTACCCTCAAACCGATCTCCTCACGGTCCTCCATGCGTACGTCCTGCAATACCACGCGCGCTACTACCCGGTGTCCGTGAACGGCGATTTCCGCGGTCTACTCAGCGTTAGCGACTTCGGCAAGTTTCCCCGCGAGGAGTGGGCACAAAGGACCGTCGCTGAGGCGATGACGCCCGCGCACCGTCTCCACACACTCGCGCCCGGCGATAGCCTCAACCGGGCTGTGGAGCTTATGGCCGCCACCAACGTGAACCAGCTCCCGGTGCTCGAGGACGGCCGTCTCCTCGGCTTCGTTACTCGCGCCGGCATTATTCGAGTAATGCAGGTCCGCCAGGAAGTGGGCATCGAGGCATCCACGGAACAATCAGCCGTGGAAACAACCCGACCCGGATAGCAGAGATTACGCCCGGAGAAGGGGCCGAACTGCACGGTCGATCGAGTACTGATGGCCCTTCTTGGGGCGCGTGATCCGTGACTAGTATTAGGCGCAAGAGAAAGGAGGATGTCATGGAAAACGGAAGCGGTGAAGGTAAGATTACGGCCGTCGAACACCCGAGGCGGCAAGCCATGTGGCCGCGCGAGTTCGACCGCTTCTTTGAGCGCGCATTCGCCGGATTCGGCACGTTCCTGCCGTGGGATCCGACACGCCGCTGGCGGCGCCCCTGGATGCCCGACGAATGGCTACCCGACCTCGATGTATTCGAGCGCGAGGGCAAGCTCATCGTGCGGGCAGACGCGCCGGGCATGAAGCGCGACGATCTCGAAGTCAAGGTACAAGGCGATACGCTGGTCATTCGAGGTCACCGCGAAGAAAAGGAGGAAGCGAAGGAGACTGACTACTACCACTCCGAGCGGCGCTCGGGAGCCTTCACGCGCACAGTCGCCCTCCCGGATAGAGCCAGCGCTGAGGCTATCGAGGCGACCTATAAGGACGGCGTCCTCGAAGTGACCGTGCCCAAGCCGGCAGCGGCAGAGCCGAAGCCAGTCCAGGTCCCGGTCAAGTAGCTCCTGCCGCGGGTGGCCGCCGCACGGGCGGCCACCCATGGCACCAACGTAGGGAGGAAGCGACGTGCCCCCGCACAGTGAGACGATTCAGCGACCGGGAGCGAAAGCGCCCGGACGGGTCCTTGAGACAATAAACCTCAGCCCGGTGAGCTGCTCTTACTGCTGCGGCGATCTGCGTACCGAGTTTGGCAGCCGTTCCGCTGCCTGCCGCTTCTGCGGCAAGACAACGAGGACACGTGAACAGCCGATCACGCTCCCATTAAGCAGACCAGTGCCGGGATGGCATCTTCGGTTGCTGGTTGTTTCGTCAACTGCCATGGACAAAGACCTGGCAAGAACGGAGGCATGAAAATGACAGGCAAGCTCCAGGACAAAGTCGCCGTCATCACCGGCGCAGCATCAGGCATTGGGCGGGCGACGGCCCTCTTGTTCGCCCGCGAAGGTGCGCGTGTCGTCGTCGCGGACTGGGACAAGTCCGGCGGAAGCCGAATCGCTGAGGAGATCGTGGAGGCCGGCGGAGAAGCGGTCTTCGTCCGCACAGACGTGTCCCAGGCAGATGACGTCCGGTCGCTGATCAACGCCGCGGTCGAGGCGTACGGCCGGTTGGACGTCTTGTTCAACAACGCCGGCGTGGAAGGCGAATTGGTCCCCACCGCGGACTGCTCCCTCGAGAACTGGGACCGCGTCATCAGCATCAACCTCAAAGGTGTCTTCCTCGGAATGAAGTACGCAATTCCCCACATGGTCAGCAATGGTGGAGGGACCATCATCAACAACGCGTCCGTTGCCGGCGTCGTGGGCTTCGCCGGCCTCCCGGCCTACTGCGCCTCCAAGGGCGGAGTCATCCAGCTGACCAAGGCCGCGGCGCTCGAATACGCCAAGGCCGGCCTCCGCGTCAACGCGATCTGTCCCGGCGTCATCGCAACGCCGATGGTGGAGCGAGTGCTCGGAGACAGCGAGGAGATGAAGAAGACTTTCGAGGCCCTCGAGCCGGTCGGACGCTTCGGTACGGCTGAGGAGGTCGCCCGGCTGGCGTTGTTCCTGGCCGCGGAAGACTCGTCATTCTGCACCGGCGCGCCGTTCATCGTAGATGGTGGGTTCGTCGCCGCCTGAACCTCGCCCTGATTGAGTAGACCTCGGCCGGAAACGAAAGGAGCTTATAAGAAATGCCCACCACCTACGAAATCGCAGTGTACCCCAAGGAACTCGTCCTCAGAGACGGCTCAACTGTGACAGTCCGGCCCCTTCAGCTCGCGGACGAGCAGCTCCTGCTGGAGTTCTTCCTCGGCATCCCCGAGCAGGAGAGGTATTTCTTGAAAGACGAGGTCACGTCCCCAGCGCTAATCGCCCATTGGGTCCAGAATCTCGACTTCGCCCGCGCCCTCCCCATCGTTGCCCTGGCCGAAGGCCGGGTCGTGGCCGAAGGCGTCCTCATCCGGCCCCGCGGCAACGCGCGCAGCCATGTCGGCGAAGTGCGCGTTGTCGTCGCTCCTGACTATCGGGAGCGGGGCCTCGGCACTCTCCTGATCCGCGATCTGTGCGACATCGCCGACGACGCCGAACTCGACAGGGTCATGTTCGAGGCAGTCGCCGGCGAGCAGGCCGACGCCATAGAGGCGGCCGAACGCATGGGCTTCATTCGGACCGGCACGATTGAAGGCGGAGCACGGGACTACGACGGACGCCTCCACGACCTCGTTTTGCTCGGGATGCAACTCGGCAAGTGGTATCAGTGGACGAAGTTTTGAGATCGACCCGATGGGCTGCACCGGCGGTGACCGCGCTTAGCCCAGCACCTTCAGGTGCGCCTTTCGTTCGCCCTGAGGCCTGCCTACCGACAAGCAAGAACCGAAGGATCGGAGCCCCCACTCATCAGCCGTCCGCCACTCAGCAAGACCGCGCGTAGCCCAGTTCCCTCGGTTGCACGGCGTTAGAATCCGTCGTGCTGAGATACGTTCCGAGAGTCACAGCGGTCGCCAATCGTAGCCGTTTACCCGCTCGGTTAGGCTTCGCTGTCGCTCTCTTTCGCCCGCCGCCTTCGCCCGCCGCCTCGCCTCCGCCCGCCTTCTCCCGCCGCGCTCGCCGTCCCCGGCCCGCCTTCGCCCGCCTTCGGCTCTCCCTCCGCCGACTCCGCCTTCCGCCCTCGCCGCCTTCCGCCCTCGCCGCCTCGCCGCCTTCGCCCGCCGCCTTCGCCTACGGCCCCTCCGCCGCAGCTCCTCCGCCGCCTCCGTCCCTCCGCGCTCCGCCGCCGCCTCGCCCACCCCTTCCCCTCGGCGCACCCTCCGCCTTCGGCCACCCCCTATCCCTCGCCTCGGTCTTACCGGCGATCCCGAGTATGCGGGGCTGGCCACCAAGACCCTTCGCTCGATGCGCGAGCTGATCGCGAAGGCGCCATCGGGCTGCGCCCACTGGCTCTGCGCTCTGGACTTCTACCTTTCCACGCCCAAGGAGATCGCCATCGTTGGCAATAAGAACGAGCCGGCGACTGAGTCCCTGCTGACGGTGATATACCGGCGGTACCTGCCCAACAAGGTACTCGTGGGTTGTGAGCCTAGGGACGACTCTGGCCCGCGGATACCCTGTTAGAGGGTCGGTCGATAGTCAACGGCCACCCCACGGCCTACGTTTGCGAGCGTTATAGCTGCCAGCGGCCGGTCAACACGCCCGAGGCGTTGGCAAGGGAACTGGAGCCGGCCGAATCGCTAGAATATCGCGGCGCGTGATAGGGGGTGCCCGCGTGCTACCATTTACACGAGAGGATGCCGCGCGTCTCCCTCATCTCGACTTCGAGACGCCTAGGGACGACCACAAGGATGCGTATCTGTGGATGACGCCAGGCACAGATGACAGAGACGAGATCAACCACATTTGGGGCTTCGTCATTCAACTGGTGCAGGATGCGTATCAAGAGCACGACATCTATCTGGTGGCCCGCATGCGCGGCGTAGGAACGATCCTGCGTGATCGTCCTTCCGACAAAGATTGAATGCGGACGCCGAAGCAGATGAAGAGTCATCCGCATCTGAGGCAGGTTCGTCGCGGGAAGGAACCATGGAAGAGCCTGTCGGGGCCCGCACGTCCGTTGTCA
>CAYZLC010000102.1:5976-6347 GCA_964479365.1 uncultured Dehalococcoidia bacterium | reverse complement strand
TGTCTCCAGCGGGCTGAGAGGGACCTGGCAACCGTCATCCGCGATGCCGTCGAAACCGTCCGGCCCGGGAATCGTATCTCCATCTGTATCCGCCTGATCGTCGTCAACTCCGTTACCACAAACACCGGGAGCGTCACCAGGATCCGGCGCATTGTAGCCCTCGGAATCGAGGACGCCATCCCCGTCGCGGTCGCGACGGGAAACTTCGACTTGCGGACGAATTCTAAAGTCTTTCGCATCAACGTGGACGACGCCGGGCGCGCGACCGGCGTCTCCTATTTCGATCCCGACGGCCGGGCGCAGGAGCAGCGCGCCCGAATCGTTATCTTAGGCGCTTTTGTGTTTGAAAACGTCCGTCTGTTGCTGCTGTC
>CAYZLC010000102.1:0-5966 GCA_964479365.1 uncultured Dehalococcoidia bacterium | reverse complement strand
CAGCCACTACTTCGTCGCGGTCGCCTGCGGCGGGCCTCCCATTGTCTTCGACACCCTGAGCGACTCCCGCCTGACCCACATCGATCGAGACCTGGTCGATGTGGTCGCCCGTCGCAGGCGTCGGCGTAGGCGTAGGAATGGGTGCCGGCGTCGGGCTAGGCGCCAGCGTGGGACCAGGAGTGGGCGTCGCTGCAGGAGTAGGGTTGGTAAAGGGCGGTGGCTTGCCATCGCCGCATAAATTGTCGACGAGCACACCGTTGTCGTTTAGCTCGTAACCCGAGCCCGTATCAGCCCAATCGGAAACCCAATTGGAGTCGCCTGTCAAGAAGAATACGCCGCTGCCTATCGCATCGGAACCGATGAACGTCGTGCCACCGATCGTCCGAACCATGCTGTGGGCATCCCCGCTCACCGCCACCTCCGATGTGCGCGCATAGTGAACGGAAGAGACACGTCCCGTAAAAGGAGAAGCGTCGATATTAGTCGTTGTGTGGAAGCCGGGATCGATCTCGGCCGGGACGACAGATAGTCCGGAGCCGAGCGAGGCCGCCAGGTCGTTCATAACGGCGATCGATTCCGGGTAGAACCCAGAGTGTTCCGCCATGGCCAGAATCCGTCCGCCTTCTGCGATGTAGCTCGCGAACTGTGTCTTTTGGCTCTCGCTGAACGGCGATCGATTTACAGGTAAGACGACACAGTCGAAAGGCGAGAGGTCGGAGGGAAGGAGCAGGCTGGTAACGACTTGCTTGCCAGTGGCGAAGCCGAACTTCACGTATCCCCAGTCGAAGCCGTCGTTCCCCGCGTAGACCAGTGTCCCCACAGGAGGGACCTCGTCACACCTGAACCGCTCGCCTGCTGTATCACCGACGACAGCACCCTCATCGGGGCCGTCCTTGCTTACGGCGATGTAGGCCCCAAATATGGTGTTCACAGCAATCGGATAGTTGTTCCGGTCTTGGATGGCCAGACCAGACCGACTAACGTAGAGGCTGGCGAGCCCGGGCGCGTTACCTTCGACGGTTATGCGCGATAGAACACCGGCACCGCTCTCGGTGAAGCCCGCGTCCACAACCGCGGCCGTAAATGGCGAGTTGACCTGCGGCAGAGTAGACGAGATAGCGGTGAAAGGCTGCGCGCCGCCGGCGACGACAATCAGGAAGTTTAGGTTCTGCGCTTTCACGTCCAGCACATCCGTGCTCCAGTTCAGGCTATACTGCCACGCCGACATCCCTCGGGACGTGGGAACTCCACCACCCGGCCCCGGCTGGGCGCCGACGGTGATGTCCATGACCGCGCGGTCCTGCCCTGCCACCAACGAGTCCTCGCCGGCGTTAAGGCTGTCGTCGTCGATTATCTCAATGCACGTCTCGCGAGGGCTTAGCGGAAGAACGCAACCATCGTCGGCGATGCCGTCACGCCCGTCTGGTACCGTGTCGGCATCCAAGTCGGCCAGATCGTCATCTAGGCCGTTGCCGCACGCTCCGGGCGTATCGCCGGGGTCCGGCGTGTCGTACCCCTCGGCGTCGACAACCGTGTCCCCGTCGCGGTCGCCCGTCGCGGGCACGCCGTTGGTGCTGACTCCCTGGGCCACACCCGGCGGCCCAACGTCGATCGAAAGCTGGTCAACGTGCTCACTGTTAGGCGTTGAGTCGCAAGCGTTGCCTATACCGTCGCCGTCACTGTCTAGTTGTTCCTTGTTTGGGACAAAGTGACAGTTGTCAAAGTCGTCCTCCACCCCATCATTGTCGTCGTCATCGTCACAAACGTCGCCCGTGCCGTCGGCATCGTTGTCTTGCTGCGATGGGTTGTAATAGCCCACGCAGTTATCTTGAGCATCGAGCACACCGTCAGCATCTATGTCGTCGCTCGTAGGCGTCGGCGTTGGTCCGGGCGGCGATGGCGGAGGTGGCGGTGTCGATGGCGGCGATAGACACGTAAACTCCTCTCCCGGCGAGTCGCCGATGATCGTGCCGTCATCCGCGCTGTCCTTGCTGACCGCGACCCGGGCGGCGTTGAAGATATAGATTGGGATGACGGAGTTATGTTCGTCGAAGATTGTCGTATAGGTGGGATGCAGGGCAAGGTTGGCCACTCCCGGCGCGTTTCCTTCAAGGATGAGGCGGGCGAGGACGCCCGCCCCGCTCTCTAAATACCTGTGGTCTGCGATTTGCATGTCGAAGGGACTTCCGACGTCGGGAAGTTCGCCGATAACAGGCGTGTACGGCTGAGCCCCACCGGCGGCGAGGATCAGAAAGTTGAAGTCGGCAAGTTCGACATCTAGAACGTCCAGGCTCCACAAGAACTCAAAGGTCCACGTTGTCATCATTCGCTCCGCCGGCACTCCCCCGCCCGGGCCTGGTTGCGCACCGACCGTGATATCGATGACCGCGCGGTCCCGGCCCGCGACGAGCGAGTCCTCGTCCGCATCCAGGACATCGTTGTCGATTATCTCGATGCAGCTCTCGAGGGGGCTTAGCGGAACGACGCAGCCGTCATCAGCGACGCCGTCGGGCGCGTCTGGGGTAGTGTCGCCGTCGGAGTCCCGGAGGTCGTCGTCGAGGTCGTTGCCGCACGCACCCGGTGCGTCGCCGGGGTCCGGCGTATCGTACCCCTCTGCATCGACGACCGTATCGCCATCGCGATCACCCGTCGCAGGCACGCCGTTGGCGGTAACGCCTTGGGCTACTCCCGGCGGCCCCACGTCGATTGACACCTGGTCGATGTGGCCGCCGGTACCATCGTGTGTGGCGCGAGTACCCTGCTGCTGCGAGGCGATGACAGCCAGCACCAGCAGTACACAGAAACCCGGTATCAGGCCTCGCATCGCTGCCCTCCCGCGTGGGCTCGACTTCGTCGCGCCACAATTATACGCCCCCCCACACGCCGTCAAAGGAGCTGCCCGTTTCGTTTTCGTATCAGTCCCGCTTGTCCGCAGGTTCCGCCTGTCCACTTACCCCGCTCGTCCCGCGTGTCCTCTCCCCCCGCTTGTCCGCTTGTCCCGCTTGCCCCGCACTACCCTTCCGCCAGCTCGAACGCCTTGTGCAGCGCCCGCACCGCCTCCTTCACCTGCTTCTCATCGATCAGACACGTGATCCGGATCTCACTCGTCGTGATCAGCTCGATGTTGATGCCCGCCTCGAACAGCGTCCGGAACATGCGGCCCGCGTACCCTGAAGCGGACGTCATCCCCGCGCCGACGATGCTAACCTTCGCCAGGTGCGTGTCCGCCAGCACGTCCGGCGCCTCGATCTCCAGCGCCACCGGCTTCACGATCTCCAGCGCCCGACTCAGGTCCAAGCGCGATACCGTGAACGTGAGGTCCGTCAGCCGCTCGACGCTGGCGTTCTGGACGATAGTGTCCACGCTGATCCCGCCCTCGCCCAGCGGCTCGAACAGCGTCGCCGCGATCCCGGGGCGGTCAGGCACGCCTCGTATCGTGATCCGGGCGACATCCGTGTCCTGCGCGATTCCGAAGACCTTGTTGTGCTGCTCCATGAAGGGCCCTCCGTGTATCAGTGTACCCGGCGCATCGCTGAAGCTGGAGGCGACGTAGATCGGCACGCGGTGCACTGCCCCCAGTTCGACGGCCCGCGGGTGCATCACGCGGGCGCCGTACGCGGCCAGCTCCAGCATCTCTTCGTAGCTGATCTCCGGCCATTTCCTCGCCTCCGGCACGATGCGAGGGTCGGCGGTAAAGATGCCCTCGACATCCGTATATATCTCGGCCCGCTCCGCCCCAAGCCCAGCGGCAAGCGCGACGGCCGTCGTATCGGAGCCCCCTCGCCCGAGAGTCGTGATGTCCTCCTCCTCCGTGATCCCCTGGAACCCCGCGACGATGACCACGCGCCCTGCGTCCAGCTCGTGCTGTACTCGCTTGGGGTCGACCTTGAGAATCCGCGCCCGCCCGTATCGTCTGTCCGTGCCGATACCGGCCTGAGCGCCGGAGAGGGCAACGGCAGAGCGCCCGGCGTGCTTGAGCGCCATCGAGAGAAGGGTCGAAGAGACGATCTCGCCCGTCGAGAGGAGCAGGTCCAACTCGCGCGCCTCGGGCTCGCCGGTCATCTCCTGCGCGAGCGCTATCAGCTCGTCCGTCGTGTCGCCCATGGCGGAGACGACGACCACCAGCCGGTCGCCCTTTTCGACGCGGGCGATGATGCGCGCTGCGACCGCCTTAATGCGGTCCGCGTCGCCGACGGAGGTGCCGCCGTACTTCTGGACTACCACGTGTCCTCCCGCGCTCACGATATCTCCACGATTTCCGCGCCCTTCTCCGTAGGCTGGGTGATGATGGTGTGACCGGGGGTCTCGCGCCCACGCGCGGCCTCTTGCATCGCGTCGGCGATCCCTTGCTCGCTCGCGGTGGCGAGGGCGCAGATTGTGGAGCCGCCTCCGGAGAGATACGCGCAGTGAGCGCCGGCGGCCTTCGCTGCCTCGAAGATTGGGGACATGGCGGGGAAGAGCTTCGACCGCGGCTTCTGGTGCAGCCGGTCCTGTGTGGCCGCATCGAGCAGGTCGAAGCGTCCCGCCGCCAGCGCGGCTACCAGTAAGGCGGCGCGCCCTGTGTTGTGAACGGCGTCCTCGCGGGAGAGTTCCGCCGGCAGGAGCTTGCGGCTCTCCTTGGTGGCCATGCGTAGTTCGGGCACGAAGAGGACTGCGAAGAGGCCCTCCGGGAGCCGTGCAGAGACGTGCAGAACCCGCTCGCCGTCCACGACGGAAACCTGGAGGCCTCCGAAGAGTGCAGGGGCGACGTTGTCGGCGTGGCCCTCAAGCTCGGTGGCGATGCCGAGCAGCGCTTCGCGGTCGAGCACGTCACCGGCGAGGGCGCTCGCAGCCAGAACGCCGCCGGCACGCGCCACGGCGCTCGCTCCGAGACCACGGGCAATCGGGATATCGCCGTCGTAACGCGCGGACAAGCCCTCGGGTGATTCGCGTCCCGCCTTCCCGAAGATGCGGCGTGCTCCGGCCAGCGCCATCGCCGCCATGGGGTCGTCGACCTTCGTCACCGCGCCCGTATCTTCGATGGTGATCGTCGCCCAGATGTCCAGAGCGAGGCCGAGGCAGTCGAAGCCGGGCCCAAGGTTCGCGCTGGTGGCCGGGACACGGACGGTGACGCAGGACGGCACGGGGCCAGTTTACAGGCGCGAGGGGTTAGGTGTTAGCTAACCCTTCTTTGCAGCGGAAGCGACGGCTCGTCAGTGAGTCCGTATGCGTAGAGGTAGATGGCGTAGTTCTCCAGCACGAGTTCCACGTAAGCGCGGGTCTCCGAGAAGTCGATCGTCTCAAGGAAGAGGTCCGGATCGGAGGCGGCGGCGGCTTCCTGCCAACGGAAGGCATTGCCGGGACCGCCGTTATAGGCGGCGAGTGCGGCCGGGACATCGCCCTCAAGGAGCTCGATCTGAGCACCGAGGTAGTGAGCGCCAAAGCGCAGGCTGACGTTCGGCCGAAACAGATCGCTATTGCGAAAGTCATCCTCGCCCAGGTCTTCGGCGATGCCGGCGGCCGTCGTCGGAATAACCTGAGTCAGGCCGGTGGCATCGGCTGGGGACACCGCTCGCGGGTCGTAGAAACTCTCCTGGCGGACCAGGCCCAGGAGGAGAAACGGAGAAATGCCGTTGCGGGATGCCTGCTCGCTAACGATCTGCGGGTAAACCAGGGGATAGGCAAGCGTCAGCGCTTCCGGCGGCGCGCCCGACGCAGCACCGCCAAAGGCTCCGGCCGCGCGAGCCGCGAGGGAATGGAGGCCTTCGTCGGAGGCTGCGCGCGCCAGCCGGTACAGCAGCCACGCGTTGCCAGCAGCATCATCGATTAGCTTCTCGAACTCCGCCCCGGCTTCGGCCTGGAGGCCGGCGCGAAGTAGCTCAATCATGCGGTTGTAGGCGGCGGCCGTGAAGAAGCTCGTGCGGGCAGCCGCGTCCTCGGCGCCGTATTGCGTGCTGAGCCACAGCTCAACGCGGCTCCAGTCGGGC
>CAYZLC010000101.1:0-6439 GCA_964479365.1 uncultured Dehalococcoidia bacterium | reverse complement strand
CCCCATCAGAACGCGGAAGCCGTCGAAACGGCAAGGATCGAGCACCTGGCGATGGAGGCCGTCATGGCGGCCGAGCGCCGCCTCGGCTTCGAACCACGTGACGTGAGCGCAGATCGCTGTGGCTACGACATCGAATCGCGAGTGCCACCCGGAGGGCAGTTGCGGTTCATCGAGGTCAAGGGCCGTCACAAGGACGGCAAGACGATCACCGTCACGCGCAACGAGGTCCTGACGGCGCTCAACAAGCCGGACGAGTTTGTCCTGGCCATCGTGCAGGTGATGGGCGACGAAGTCGTCGAGCCTCGCTACTTGCGGCGCCCGTTCCAGAAAGACCCCGACTTCGGCGTAACCAGCGTCAACTACGCGCTCACGGAGCTGCTGGCGCGTGCGGGCGAGCCGTCGTGAGGCCATCGCTTGTTCTCGGCGGGAGGGCCGGGTATCATCCTTCTATCTGCTCCCCGCTCGACACGCCGCAAGGCCTCGGGCGGGGTTATTTTGTTTCTGGGGGCCCTCGTGCCCGCTGAGCCCCCGATCAAGCGAACAGTCACCTTCATCGACGCGCAGAACCTCTTCTACGCAGCGAAAGAGGCCTTCGGCTACCGCCACCCCAACTTCGACCCTCTGAAGCTGGCCCAGGCGGTCTGCGATCGGTACCTGTGGTCCCCGGTTGAGACTCGGCTCTATACCGGAGTGCCCGCCCAGACAGATCAACCATTCTGGAACCACTTCTGGACCGCTCGCCTCGCTCAGATGGGGCGTGAAGGCGTCTGGACATATTCGCGGGTGCTTCGGTACCGGAACCAGACGATCCGGCTGGCCGACGGCCAAGAGCACACCATCCTCGTGGGCCAGGAGAAGGGCATCGACATCCGCCTGGCACTCGATATCGTGCGATTGGCTCATCAGCGTGTCTACGATGTCGCCGTCGTGTTCAGCCAGGATCAGGACCTCAGTGAGGTAGCCGACGAACTGCGGGTGATCGCGCGGGAGCAAGGGCGCTGGATCAAGATCGCATCGGCCCACCCGTCGAGCCCCACGAGCCGAAACACCCGCGGCATCAACGGTACGGACTGGATCCGAATCGACAGGGCGACGTACGAAGCATGCCTCGACCCGCGTGACTATCGGCCGAAGGCACGGCGATGAAGGCGGCGAAGAAGATCATCGACGTGACCTTGCCGCTGGTCGCGACCATCATGGCCTCGGGCCGGCCTGGTTAGGGAAGGCATCAGTGCCCGCCAACCTTTACAAGAGACTCTACGATCTCGACCTTCTTCGTAGGGCCTGGCACCTGGCCCGGAATGACTCCCGCACAGACTTCATGTTTGACCCCTATAGGTACGCTGACTTCGCGTTCTCGCTCGACGACCACCTTAGGGCGATCGGATCCGCAGTGAAGAGCGGCTCCTACCGTCCCCAGCCACTGCGGTCAATCGACGTCCCTAAGTCCAGCTTGTCCGTGCGCCCCGGAACGGTCCTCGCGATCGAGGACAAGATCCTCCTCTTCGCGATCGCTTGCCTCATAGCCCCCAAGCTGGATCGGCTTCTCCCCGAGACCGTGTATTCGTGGCGGG
Organism: uncultured Dehalococcoidia bacterium; assembly: GCA_964479365.1. Lineage (GTDB taxonomy): Bacteria > Chloroflexota > Dehalococcoidia > SM23-28-2 > RBG-16-64-32 > CF-163. Next base: position 4,865 of record CAYZLC010000101.1, on the reverse strand, counting down.
TCAAGAAGGATCCCAAGAAGGGTGATCTGTTCGAAGACCATGAGATCCTCAAATTCCCCTTCCTAAAGCGGTCCACGATTGAGGCACGCGTCGAGCTAATCGAACCGTGGTACGACCTCTGGCCGCAGTTCGTAAAGAAGGCTCAACACGCGTATGAGAAAGAGGGCTATCGGTTTCTCGTCGTTTCGGACATCTCCTCCTATTTCGAGAATATTGACCTCTTGGTTCTCAGGGACCTGCTCCTGCGTCACCTGCCTGGACAGGTTCAGCTCGTCAACTTCCTTTTCATGCTGCTCAGCCATTGGACGTGGCCTACGGTTCACGGCACGCCGTCCGCCAGAGGCATTCCACAGGGCTTCGGTGTCAGCAGTTTCTTGGGCAATGTGTATCTCCTGCCACTCGATCAGGCCTTTCTGCCTGCCATGAGCAAGGGAACGGTGAGATACCTCCGCTATATGGACGACATCAAGGTCCTCACTAAAGACTTCCGGGCTGCTCGGGATGCGCTCTTCCGCATGAACGAAGTGCTGCGCAGCCTTCGGCTGAACATCCAAGGGGCGAAGACTCGCATCCTTGAAGGGGAGGAAGTCAGGGAAGAGCTGTATGACCCCCGTTTTGCTGAAGTCGACGCCCTTGTTAGAGAGATCGGCACCAAACACACGCTGACGGCCAAAGAACGCGGCGACTATGCCGGTAAGCTGGGGAAGCACCTCCGGCGAGTCAGGGGCCGACGACGATTGGTCAAGGATCGTGAGCTACGTCTGTTCCGACGGCTCATCACCGGCTTCTCTCTTCTTCAGCATCCAGGGGTTCTCGGCGCAGTCCTGGCTCAACTGGAGAGGAATCCCGATGCTCGCCTGCTCGCAAGCGCAAGCAAGTACTTCAGGTCCCAGCCCCGGAATCTGAGCAGAATCCCGAGGGCTCTCATGGATCTCTTGGCCCGTGCCTCAAGCCTGTTCCCCTATCAGACGGCCCAGGTGCTCCTGACTCTGCGATATGTCCGAAAGATACCGTCCAATGCCTGGCGGGACGCCCGACGACTGCTTGCCGCGCGACGCGAGCACTGGTATGTGCGCCAACAGGCCGCCAGTCTCCTGGCCGTAAAGGAACTCCGGCCGCGAGAGCTGCAGAGTCTCCGGAGGCAGTACCTTGCCGAGGACAACGTCGAGGTAAAGCTCGGCCTGATCAGGCCTTTGGTCCAGATCCCCGGTCCCGAACTTCGTGAACTGGCGCGCGAAATGGTCATGAGCATAGAGCCAAGACTCCAGCGGCTAGGCCGTTTCCTCAGTGGCCTGCTGTTGGATGGGCAGCGTGGCACCGAGCAGGCGACAGCCTTGTTTCGTCAGTTTCGAGAGGACGTTCTGCTTGATCGGCTCTTCGAGATCGAGGCGCTTTCGAAGGCCGAAGATCCAGGGGTGCGCCTACGCATTGCCCGAGACCTCGGGCAGATTGTCGCACGAGTCAGGCGACCGGAACTCGCAGCACGCCTGGATGCAATTCGGCAAAGGGCCCTCACGTCAGGAGCCGCGATAGTGGCGCCAGGGGGCAACTGACATGACCGGCAGCGGCAAGAAGCTCATCGAGGTCGCTCTTCCCTTGGAGGCCATCAACATTGCTTCCGCACGGGAGAAGTCGATCCGCCACGGGCATCCTTCGACGCTGCACCTGTGGTGGGCACGACGGCCGTTGGCGGCGGCGCGGGCCGTGATCTTCGCGCAGATGGTGGACGACCCCTCGGCGCATCCGGACATTTTCAAGACCGAGAAGGTACAAGAGAAGGAACGGGAGCGGCTGTTCAAGATCATCGAAGAGCTGGTGCGATGGGAGAGCACCACCAACGAAGCGGTGCTCCAGAAGGCTCGGGACGAGATCTGGCAGAGTTGGCGCTCCACCTGCGCTGAGAACGCCGACCACCCACGCGCAAGCGAGCTATTCGATCGGCACAAGCTCCCAGCCTTCCACGACCCATTCGCCGGCGGGGGCTCGCTGCCGCTCGAAGCGCAACGGCTGGGCCTCGATAGCTACGCCAGCGACCTCAATCCGGTGGCGGTCCTCATCAACAAAGCGATGATCGAGATACCGCCGAAGTTCGCGCGGCGTCCGCCGGTCAATCCCGAAGCGCGGAAGGACAAGGAACTCTTCCAGAAGACGTGGGCCGGCGCACAGGGGCTCGCCGAGGATGTGCGCCACTACGGCCAGTGGATGCGTCAAGAGGCCGAGAAGCGCATCGGGCACCTCTACCCCAAGGTTGAGATCACCTCGGCGACGGCGGAGGAGCGGCGGGATCTCAAGGAGCATGTGGGCAAGAAGCTCACGGTGATCGCCTGGCTCTGGGCGCGCACGGTGAAGAGCCCGAACCCCGCCTTCGCGCACGTGGACGTGCCGCTCGCCTCCACATTCATGCTCTCCACTAAAGAGGGAAAAGAGGCCTACGTCGAGTCGGTGATCGAGAAGGGCGGCTATCGCTTCACGGTGAAGGTGGGCAAGCCGCAGGATTCGAAAGGTGCGAAGAATGGCACCAAGCTCGCGCGCGCAAACTTCGTGTGTTTGATGTCGGGCGCGCCGATCGCGGGTAACTACATCAAGTCCGAGGGAAGAGCCGGACGCTTGGGCGTGAGGATGATGGCGATTATCGCCGAGGGCGATCGCGGGCGAGTCTACCTACCTCCCACCGAGAGCATGGAAGCCGTCGCACGTCAGGCCAAGCCGGACTGGAAGCCAGATCTCGTGATCTGCGGCAGCACACAGTACATCGGTGTGAAACCCTACGGCATGGAGCAGTTTGCGGCGCTGTTCACTCCCCGCCAACTCGTCACCCTGACGACCTTTTCCGACCTGGTGCAGGAAGCACGCGAGCGGGTGAAGCGCGACGCCCTGGCCGTCGGACCGCCGGACGACGGGAAGCCACTGGTTGCTGGCGGTGCCGGCGCCGGAGGCTACGCGGATGCGGTGGCGACGTACCTGGGTCTTGGTGTTGGCCGGAGCGCCAACTACTGGTCCACGCAGACCCCTTGGGGAGGCGACTTTATCGTCCAGACCTTCGGGCGCCAAGCAATCCAGATGGTGTGGGACCACGCTGAGGGGAATCCGTTCTCGGGTTCCACCGGGAACTGGACTGGGGCTCTGGAATGGATTGAGAAGGTGATCGGCAATGCCCTTCCTGCCTCGCAGCCTGGTGCGGCCGAGCAATGTGACGCGCAAACCCAGACTATGAGCCGCAGCAAAGTCATTTCCACTGATCCTCCGTACTACGACAACGTTCCGTATGCTGACCTTTCGGACTTCTTCTATGTCTGGCTGCGCCGTTCGCTGAAGCCCGTCTTTCCAGACCTCTTCGCCACCCTCGCCGTGCCAAAAGCCGAGGAGCTGGTTGCCTTTGCCTATCGACACGACGGCAAGGCGGACGCCGACACCTTCTTCCTCGACGGCATGACACAGGCGATGCACCGCCTCGCGGAGCAGGCTCATCCGGCATTCCCAGTCACCATCTATTACGCCTTCAAGCAGTCGGAGACCGAGAGCGAGGAGGGCACCGCCAGCACTGGCTGGGAGACCTTCCTCGACGCGGTGATCCGTGCGGGCTTTGTCGTCACTGGTACGTGGCCAGTCAGAACCGAAAGAAGCGGCGGATTTAGGAATAGCGAAAGAAGCTCCCTCGCCTCTAGCATCGTCCTCGTCTGCCGCCCGCGCGCGGCCGATGCTCCCACGGCCACGCGCCGCGAGTTTGTCACCGCCCTCAAGGCTGAGCTGCCTGCGGCGCTCGCCCATTTGCGGCGCAGCAATATCGCGCCGGTTGATCTGGCCCAGGCCGCGATCGGCCCCGGCATGGCCGTTCTTACACGCTACTCGCAGGTGCTCGACGCGGCCGGCAAGCCGATGACCGTCCGCGAGGCGCTGGCGCTCATCAACCAGACGCTCGATGAGGTGCTCACTGAGCAGGAGGGCGACTTCGACGCCGACAGCCGCTTTGCGCTCACCTGGTTCGAGCAGTCGGGCTTTGCCGAGGGTGAGTACGGAGTCGCGGAGACGCTCGCGACGGCGCGCAACACCAGCGTCGCGGGCATGAAGGAAGCCGGCATCCTTGCCTCAAGGGGCGGAAGGGTTCGGCTCCTGGCTCCCAATGAACTACCCGCCGACTGGGACCCGGCAACGGACTCCCGCCTTACGGCCTGGGAGATGGTCCATCACTTGGTTCGCGCGCTCGAGGTGGACGGCGAAGGAGCAGCGGCAGAGCTCGTCAAGAAGCTCGGGACCAAGGCAGAGATCGCTCGCGAGTTGGCCTATCGGCTCTATGCCCTCTGCGAACGCAAGAAGCGGGCCCCCGAGGCCCGCTCCTACAACGGCCTCGTGCAGAGCTGGCCGGAGATCACTCGGTTGGCGAGGGAGGGTGGGGTCCGACCGGCGCCCACAACTCGAGACCTTTTCGACGAAGAAGAGTCCGCGTGACGGGCCCAACGCTTTACCCGGCTTTACAATAAGTATCAACTACTTGTCAATTAACTCTTGATATGGCTACAATATCGGCGTGCAGAGCGACAAAGAGGCTGTTCGGAGGCGGGCGCTGGAGCTGATTGTGGCCGGCGGCCATGGCGTGGGAACCCGCTTGGCGACCGAAATGGGGCTGTCTCGGCAGGTGGCGAACGGCTACCTCCAGGGACTGGTCCGTGACGGTCTTATCGAGGCCGCGGGCAGCACCCGGGCTCGCATCTACCAGCTCAAGGTGCTTGCCGAGGCGGATCGTGTTTACCCGCGCGAGGGGCTCCAGGAGGACGTGGTTTGGCGAGAGGGGTTCGTGGCCCTGGTCGCCGAGCTTCCTGAGAACGTCCGCGACATCTGGCACTACGGTGCTACCGAGATGATCAACA
>CAYZLC010000100.1:1975-6453 GCA_964479365.1 uncultured Dehalococcoidia bacterium | reverse complement strand
GAAATCACCTACTGCGTCGAGTGAGGATACCTGCCCCTGGCCGCCTGGATGGCGACCGAAATCTGGCACGACTTCGGTGAGGACGCACCGGTAACGCTCATCCCTGTGGGCAGCGGCCGCCTCGAAGTCTACGCCGGCGGCGAAAAGATGTTCGACCGCAAGGCGGAGGGCGGAGCCTACCCGGACATGAAGCGCGTCCGCGAGATCAAGGCGCAGATCAGGAAGCTGCTGGGGGTAGCCGCCTGAACGGCGCCTAGAATTCTCGTTCCAGCAGGAATTCTGCCGCCTCTCTGAGTTCGGCGGCCGGGTGCGGCTTCAGTTCTAGCTGGCCGAGTTCCCTCAATGCGGCATTCTTCTTTTTTGCCGCTAGGGTCGTGCAGTACTCTCGCGCCCCGGCCCCTTCCAGAACGCGAAGCACGCGCTTTACGTCCTCATCGTCCAGCCCCGGCTTGCTGTAGAGTGCCCGCAGCTCATCCCCGGCGGAACTCCGCGCTTCATTGAGGGCGTAAACGATAGGCAACGACTTCTTGCGACGCCGGATGTCGGCCCCTAGCGGCTTGCCCGTCCTGCTCTCGTCTCCCCAAACGCCCAGAATGTCGTCGCGAATCTGAAACGCGGTCCCCAGGGTACGGCCGATCTTGCCCAGACGCTGGACGAGGTGGTCCTCAGCGCCCGCGACCAGCCCGCCCAGTGTGAACGCACAGTCGAACAGCGCACCAGTCTTCTTTTCGATCATTTCGATGTAGGCAGGCAGTCCGACATCGAGGCGCTCTTCCAAGCTAATGTCCAGTGTCTGACCCTCCACCATCTCGATCGTGCGCTCGTCGAGGACACGAGCCGCAGCACAGACGGTAGGCAGGGTGACGCCCTCGTCCGCGAGCCTGAGCGCTGCGAGGCGAGCGAGAGCGAGGAGGGCGTCTCCGGCGTTGATCGCCTGCGCCTCCCCCCAAAGCTTCCACACAGTCGGCCGGTGATGCCGTTCAGCGTCACGGTCCTGAATATCATCATGTACTAGAGAGAAATTATGGACGAGCTCCACGGCGGCGGCGGCTGGCAGCGCCTGCTGCAATTCACCGCCCGCCGCTTCGCAGGTAAGCAGGCAGAGCGAGGAGCGCAGGCCTTTCCCGCCCGCGTTGTCCGGCCGCCCTTCAGCATCCTCCCAGCCCAAGTGGTACTTGACCATCTGGTAGAGCAGCTGCGGAGCGCGGTCGGGCACCAGTGAGCGCAGATACTCGTCAAGCTCCCGCCGGCAGCGGGCCAGAGGAGGCGCTGTCCGCAAGCTACTCCCCTATGAGATGGACGACAACTTCGCGGTCGCGCCCGTGATCGAGCTCGACCAGGAACAGGCGTTGCCACGGCCCGAAGGCGAGGTGCCCGTCAACGATCGGCACCGACTCGCTGGCCCCAAGAAGGAGCTGCTGACAGTGCGAGTGGCCGTTGGGCCGCTCCCCATTGTTGGAGAAAGCGTGGGCGTATTTGTTGTGCGCGTACTCAAGCCCGGCTGGCACCACATTCTCCAGCATCTGCTCCATGTCCTGCAAAAGATGCGGCTCCGCTTCGTTAATCCGAATAGCCGCGGTCGTATGCTTGCAGAAGACGACGGCGAAACCGTTACTGAGCCCGCATTCCCGCGCGGCTTCCTCTACTTCATCGGTGATGTCTACAAACTGGGGGCCTCGCTCTGTCCTGACCTCCAGCGTGCGCGAGAGGAACTTCATACGGGATTCCTCCTTTATGCCGGAGTCCACGCAAGGATCCGGTGCCGAAACCAAGCGCGACCGGCGCGGGCCGTTCGCCGAAGCGGGTTGCCTCATCTGCCTCCGCCGTAGATTATCACCTGAACGGCGCTTATGGCATAGACTTTGTACATTTTGCCACAATGGAGGAGTTCATCCGCGAAAGCGTAGTCGCCGTCGGGGTGACTTGGACGGCGCGTATCGACACCGAGCTTGACGACGCTCGTGCGCGCCGTTAGAGTGCGTTTGCGGACTAAGCAGCTTCACGACAAAGGAGGTGCCCTATGGGCAGGATCGTCGATTGCGGAAAGGTTGACCCGAGCACCGGCTGCAGCCATGTCGTGCGCGGGGAGACCGAAGATGAACTGATGAAGAACGCCGCCGAGCACGCCAAGGAGCACGGTATTGTGGAGGTTACTCCAGCGTTGATGGAGCGCGTCCGCGCTAATATCCAGGAGGAGTAGCGCCCTCAGGATTCGTCGACCTTCGCCTCGGCCGGGTGCCGCCAGCGAGGCAAGCGCCCCGCCACCCGGCCCTTCTTGCGCTGCACGCCGGACAAGATCTTGTACGTCCGTTCGATGTAAGCCTCGTCCTGAGACAGTGGGACGTCGACACTTAACGGGGCGGCCTCGCTCATCTCGTCGAGCGCCGCGCTGTGCCACCCGCCCGGATACGCACGCACGACGGCGTTGCGGAACTCATAGCTCGTGCCCTGCTGGACGGAAGTTTGTCCCAGCTCAACCCGGGTGAGCGCAGACTCGTCACCGACCAGACACATACGCAGCCCACCGACCTCCCAGAAGCGCAGGGTGCGCGCCCGAAAGCTAACCCGGGTACCCTCCGGGCAAGCCTTCAGCCCCTTGAGCTCCTCGAGCTGCCTTCCACTCATCTTCCTGCCAACCAGCGAGCGATCATGTCAACGTTATCGCGAAGGCTTGCGCGCGCCTCGCTTATGAGCCAGCGGTAGCAGTACAGGCGCTCCGAGCCCGCCGGCGCGTAGTCTTCCCAGGCGAGGACGAACGCGCGCCCCTGCGCGCGGTGCGGCCAGCCCTCCTTCGGGAGCAGGTGAACATAGACGGTGCCTCCGTCATCTGTGAACGCCACGGCGCCCACCGCGTTGTCGGCGAGGTCATCGTGCCCACGGTCCGCCAGCAGCTCCCGCAACTCACGTTCGAGAAATCGCAGCGCCATCGCTGCCATCGTAGCACCGCCGGGAAGGCGCTAAGCGTAGAAGGCGCTCGCGATGCCGCTCACGTACCTAATGAGCTTGTCAGGCGAGAGCCCATATGCCGGCGGCACCAGCGTGAGCGAATCGGCGACCTCCCATGCTGGCTCGATCTTCTTCCTGACCTCGGTCGGAGTGCCGCAGACGACGAACGTCTCCGCCATCTCGTCCGATACCAGGTGCGAGGAGCCCAGATAATCGCCTCTCTTCACGCCTTCTTGCAAGCGGCGCGCCTCCTCGCGGAAACCGTGCGCTGCGAAGTATTCCTCGTACTGCTCGACCCCTGCGTAGAACGCTACGGTCGCGCGGGCGTCGTTGACCGCCTGCGCCCGGTCGTTATCTGCCGCTACCCAGAGCCACGCGTTGAACTCTACGTCGGAGCGTTGCTTGCCACCGCGCTTCAGGCCCCGCGCCAGTGACAAAGGAATCTCCTTCGTGAGCCAGGGGATCGACCAGATCGGATGGCCGATGACGCCGTCCGCGATCTCCGCCGCCAGGCTGACGAGCGGCCCTCGCAGCCCCGCGATCCAGATCGGTATCTCGGTGCGGACGGGCGGCGCCGGCGGCTGAAGCTCGCTGAAGTCGTGGGTATGGTATTTACCCTCGTAGCGCTTTAGCTGCCCGGTGTGAGCCTGCGCGTTCACCATACGGATTAGTTCGACGATCTCGCGCATATGGTCCAGGGGCTTACCGTACGGCATGCCGAAGAAGCCCTCACTCCACGAACGGACGCTGGAACCCAGCCCCAGTACGAAGCGCCCGCCGCTGATGCGGTCGAGGTCCATCGCCGCCATCGCGGTCTCAAACGGACTGCGCACGAACGCCAGCGCGATGCCGGAAGCCAGCTTAACGCGAGTAGTCACGGCGGCCGCCGCCGCTAGCGCCACGAACGGCGGGCCGTAGACCTGAGGCGCGAACAATCCTTCGAGGCCGGCATCCTCCTGCATCTTCGCCTGCATCGCCAGCACCGGAGCGGGCAAGGGCGTCACGGTGCCCCAGTAGCGCCTCCCATCGTTTGCCATCACACGGTCGCCGTTCCGTGAAGGCCTCTCACGCCGCGTAGCGCCTCGATCATGCCGAGATGACGGTTCACATGCGCCAGGTGGCTCAACACAGTCGCGCCCACGCTCGTTTGCCGACCGTAGAGGTCTTGGCAGCTCTCGCGAAGCCGCTCCTCGTCTGCGGCCTCAACTGCCCGGTTCGCAGCTTCGAATGCGCGACGAGCGTAGTCCAGGAGCGGGTCTTTGGCCGGGAGACGCAGCGCCGCCGAAACGTCATCGGCCATCCCCATTCCCGTCGCATCGCCACCCAGGTCGCGGGCCGCTAGGCTCCACTTGTCCGCCAATTGCTCGCCGTCCCAGATCTGTTCGCCTTCACCCAGACGCCTTCGTAGCTCTGCGGTCATACCCGGCATCCGCGCTTGCAAGAGGTCCGCCCAGCGCGCTACGTGCCACACGTGGAACGCGATCGTGGGCGAGGTCGCGGAGCCGATAGTCATCTGATCTTCCGTCAGCTCC
>CAYZLC010000100.1:0-1875 GCA_964479365.1 uncultured Dehalococcoidia bacterium | reverse complement strand
ACGATGCGGACGACAGCCTCATGCGTCCGTCGAACGCCATACGCCGTTATGTTGTGCAAGGGCAGCGTCACGATACAGTAGCCTCTCGTCCTCTTGCCGGTGGCGCTAATATGTCACTACCAGCCCAGGCCCGTCAACGCTATCGACAGGTCTCGGCGCCGTGCTAACCTGTGCCGCGATATGCCCGACTTCGTGCTCGCGCTTGACCAGGGGACATCTTCCTCCCGCGCAATCCTTTTCGACCACGCCGGGAACTCAGTAGCGAGCGCTCAGCAGCCGTTCCAGCAGATCTATCCGCAGCCCGGTTGGGTGGAACACGACGCCGAGGAGATATGGCAAACGCAGCTATCGACAGCGCAAGAAGCGCTTCGCCAGGCGAAGGCGGCGCCGAGCGATGTCGCCGCCATCGGCATCACCAACCAGCGCGAAACGACTGTCATCTGGGACCAGGACGGCCGGCCAATCGCCAACGCGATCGTCTGGCAAGACCGTCGTACCGCGCCGTTGTGCGAGGAGATGAGATCCAGGGGTCTCGAGCCGCTCTTCCGGGGGCGCACCGGCCTCCTGCTTGATCCGTATTTCTCGGGCACGAAGGTCAAATGGCTGCTCGACAATGTGGAGGGGGCGCGCCGCCGCGCCGAAGCCGGCCAGCTTATGTTCGGCACTATCGACTCCTGGCTTCTCTACCGGCTTGCCGGCATTCACGCCACCGACTACACGAACGCCTCACGCACCCTTCTCTACAACATCTTCGATCTGCGCTGGGATGACGACCTGCTAGGCGCCCTAGAGGTTCCCTCCTCAATCCTGCCGACGGTCCACGCATCGTCAGGCGTCTTTGCGCAAACGCACGCGCTGGGCGGCCAAATCCCGGTTGCGGGCATCGGCGGCGATCAGCAGGCGGCCCTCTTCGGCCAGGCCGCTTTCCAGCCGGGGATGGCGAAGAACACCTACGGCACCGGCGCCTTCCTCCTCATGAACGTTGGAGATAGACGGGTGTCATCCGCCTCTCTCCTCACGACCATCGCGTGGGGGCTGCCGAATCAAGGTCGTGACGAGGTTACTTATGCCCTGGAAGGCTCCGTCTTCATCGCCGGCGCGGCGGTGCAGTGGCTCCGTGATGAGCTTGGCATCATCGCTTCGGCCGCAGAATCGCAGCAGCTTGCGGAGAGCGTGCCGGACTCAAACGGTGTCTACGTCGTCCCGGCCTTCGTCGGCCTCGGCGCGCCGCACTGGGACCCGAAGGCCCGCGGCGGGATCTTCGGCCTCACCCGTGGCTCGAATCGCGCGCACCTGGCCCGCGCTACGCTCGAAGCGATCACGTTCCAGACCCGCGATGTCGTCGAAGCCGTGGAGGCAGACTCCGGCGTCCAGCTGTCAGAACTCCGTGTCGATGGAGGCGCTGCCGTTAACGACCTGCTGCTGCAGATACAGGCTGATGTCTTGGGCCGCGATGTCGTGCGTCCAGCTGTTCTCGAAACCACCGCGCTCGGCGCGGCCTACCTGGCCGGTCTCGGCGTAGGCTTCTGGAAGGACGCCGGCGACGTGTCACGCAATTGGCGAGAGGACAGGCGCTTCGTTCCACAGATGGCGGAGGCTCGGCGCGAAGAGATGTACGCGGGCTGGAAGAGGGCGGTCGAGCGCGCCAAGGGATGGGCGAACGGGTAGTACCGAACCTATGCGAACAGGTCTACGGACGTCTGCGGGTCGAAGTTGAAGAGCCACGCTTCGGTCAATTTACCGTCCTTCACGTGATACACGTTTACTCCGTTATAGCTGAACTGCCGGCCATCGCGCGTCGCGCTGATCTTTACCAAGGCGACTACGTGGTCATCTGTGGCCATGACCTCGTGCGGCTCTACTTTGAGCGTACCG
>CAYZLC010000099.1:0-6686 GCA_964479365.1 uncultured Dehalococcoidia bacterium | reverse complement strand
ACGAGCAGCTCGCGGAGATCGCCGTCGCGACGCGCAAGTGGGCGCAGCTCAACCCCAAAGCGTTCATGCGCGATCCCTTGACGATCGATGACGTGCTCAGCTCGCGCTGGATCGCCTACCCGTTCCACCTGCTCGACTGCTGTCTCGTCACCGACGCAGGCGGCGCCTGCGTTGTCGTCGGCGCCGATCGCGCGAGGGACATGAAGAAGAAGCCGGTGTGGCTGCTCGGCTCCGGCGAAGCCACGACGCACGGGTCGATGGTGAACAATCCGGAGCTGACGCAGACGCCGGCACGCTACTCCGGCAAGCGCGCGTTCGAGATGGCCGGCGTGACGCACAAGGACATCGACGTTGTCGAGGTGTACGACTCGTTCACCTACACCGCGCTTGTCACGATCGAAGAGCTGGGCTTCTGCGCGAAGGGCGAAGGTGGCCCGTTTCTCTCCAATCAGCGTACCGCGCCCGGCGGCGACTTCCCGATGAACACGAACGGCGGCGGGCTGTCCTACACGCACCCCGGCATGTACGGTATGTTCTTGATCATCGAAGCCGTTCGCCAGCTGCGTGGCGAGTGCGGCGAGCGACAGGTACCCAACGCGAAGACCGCGCTGGTGAACGGCACGGGCGGCTCGCTGTCTTCCACAGGCACGCTCATCCTCGGCGTGGACTAGCCGTTCGTCATGCTGCGGACCCGTTTCACCGCGCTGCTTGGCCTCGAATACCCGATCATGTCCGCACCGATGGCGATGCACAGCGGCGCGACGCTTGCGGCTGCGGTATCGAACGGGGGCGGGCTTGGCACGTTCGGCGCGATCAACCCCGCCGGCGGCGCGTGGGTCCACGAGCAGATTGCGGCGGTGCGATCGAAGACGGACAAACCGTTCGGTGTCGGCTTCATTACGCAGTACATCCCGCTGCTGCCGCAGAATTTCGAGGCCGCGTTGGAAGAACGCGCGCCGGTCGTCATGTTCTCGTTCACCGATCCACGGCCATATCTCACGCGGGCCAAGGACGCGGGCGCGATCACGATCTGTCAGGTTCAGACAATGGAGCTGGCGCGCATGGCCATCGATGCGGGCGCGGACGTGCTGGTTGCGCAGGGTAACGAGGCCGGCGGACACACCGGCACGATGAACTTGCTACCGCTTCTGTGCAGAGTGATCGATACGTACCCCAACGTTCCTGTACTGGCCGCCGGCGGCATCGCGAGCGGTCGTTCGCTCGCGGCTGTGCTCGCGGCGGGCGCCGACGGCGCGGTGCTAGGCACGGCGTTCCTCGCCACGCCGGACGCCGTCGAGGTCTCTGATGCGCACAAGCAGCGCATTGTTGAGAGCGACGGCCAGGACACGATCTACACGCAGGTGTACGATCTGCTCGGAATCGCGCCGTGGCCGAAGGGGATCGCCGGCCGCGTGTATCGCAATGCGTTCGTCGACGAGTGGCACGGCCGGGAGGATGAGCTGCCCGGGCGGCGCGAAGAGCTAGCTCCGACGCTGGAAGACGCGTATCAGCGTGACGACACGAGCCGAATGCCGGTCTATATGGGCCAGTCGGCCGGCTTCATCGGCGCCGTCCGCCCGGCGGCCGACGTGTTACGCGCGATCTGCGACGACGCGGAGCGCATCCTGCGCGCCTTGACGGATAGTCCCCGCTGAATTGTGGTACCCGCGGCGCGCTCTGGGCCACGGGCACGCTGATTCTGGGTGTAGACTAAACATTAGCCAGTCGGAGTCCGCTTCTTAAGCTGTGCTCAGAGACGCTCCGGCGCTCCGCAACGCTCGTTCTGCTTCCTGAACGAACTGCTTTACGATCGTTGCCGCCGGCAGGACCTCACGAATCGCGCCGGCCGTCTGCCCGGCGAACGGCATCAACTCGTGAAGCCTGCCGTCTTGCGCGGCCGCCATTGCTTCTTCCTGCAGCCGCTGCTGTTCGCGCCTCGCCTCGTCTCGATGCTGCTGCCATTCGTCCAGGAAGGGCGTCCGCAGCGCGCGAGGCACAGTGAAGTAGCCGGCCGCGCCGGGCAGCGGCATGATGTCGTTCCAGACGTCGGCCTTCACCGCATCCTCCGACTTCGCGGCCAGGATCATCTGCTTATAGCCATCTGGAATGGGTGACTCCAGCGACCCGAGAAAGCGCGTGCCGATGTTCACCCCTTGCGCTCCGAGCATGAGCGCCGCCGCGAGGCCTCGGCCGTCGCTGATGCCCCCGGCGGCGAGCACCGGCAGCGGACGGACTGCGTCGACGACCTGCGGAACCAAGGGCATCGTCGAGACCGTCCCGCCGTATCCTCCTGACTCGCCACCCTGGGCGATGATCACGTCCACGCCTCGTTCCGCCGCGTCAGTACCCTGCTGTACGGTCGTGACCTGGTGCATGACGAGCGCGCCTGCATCGTGCGCGCGCTTCACATAGTCGTGTGGATGATCGAGGGCCAGCGTGATGACGCGCGGGTGGGCTTCGAGCGTCACGACGAACGCCTCTTCGTTCATGACCGTAACGAGATGGTTAATCGCGAAGGAGCCGGACGTCAGATCGGCGATGCGGGCGAGCTGGCGGCGCAGGTCATCGAGCGGGCGGTTGAAGCAGCCCAAGCTGCCGAGGCCGCCCGCGTTCGTCACCGCAGCGACGAGCTCCGCGGAGGTGAACGGGCCCATCCCGGCCTGGACGACCGGCACTTCGATGCCGAATAAGTCGCAAATCGGAGTTCGGATCACGATGCAGTCCCTCCTTGCTTAGCTAGACCTTTCCGATCAGCCCTCGAACGAACTCGCGCGTGCGCGCCATGCTCGCTGCGGGGTCGTCGCCGACGGGGAAGATGACGGCAGCGAAGTCGGTCGCGCCGGCGGACGCGAGCGCGCGCAACTGACGCTCGACTTCGGCCTCGTCGCCGACGATAGCGACGCCGGCCGGGCTGTCGGCACCGCCACGCCTGAGGGCCCGCTGGTAGTTCGGGAGCTGGCCATAGACCTGGAACACCTTCGCGGCCGCCTCGCGCGCGGCGGCGGGATCCTCAGTCACCGCGATCGGCAGGCCGACGCAGACGCGCGGCGGCGGCCGCCCTGCCTCCGTCGCTGCCTTGTTGATCCTCGGAGCGATGTGCGTCTCGATCGCCTTGACGCCGGTCATCCACGTGATCGTGCCGTCCGCCTGCTCGCCGGCAAGGCGCAGCATGATCGGGGCGAGCGCGGCGAGGAGCAACTGGGGCGGCGTTGCGCCGGGCACCTGCAGTCCGGCGTGGACGCGAAAGCGCTCGCCGTTGAAGCTGGCCGGTTGGCCGTGGAGCAGCGGGTTAAGGACCGCCAGGTATTCGCGCATATAGGCCGCCGGCTTGTCGTACGACATACCCCACATCGCTTCGACGACGATTTGGTGGGAGAGGCCGACGCCCAGCGCCAGCCGGCCGTTCGCCGCGGCCTGCGCCGTGAGCGCCTGCTGTGCCAGCGCGAACGGGTGCCGCCCATACACCGGCACGACGGACGCCCCGAGCTCGATACGGCTCGTTCTCGCGCCGGCGAGCGCGAGCACGACCAGCGCGTCGGCGGCGAAGATGTTTGCAACCCAGACGCTGTCGAAGCCGTCGGCCTCCGCCTGGGCGATCTGCTCGACGAGCTGGACCGGGCCCACCGGCTGATCGAAGAACAAACCAACTCGCATTTCCTAGGCCTCCTGTCGCGCGATTCGAGATTCACCGCCGCAATAGGCTACCATACAGGGACATTTCTCCGATGCTGATCGATTTACACACACACACACGCCCGCTCTCGTGGGATTCGTATCTCGACCCCGATGAGCTGGTCGAGCGGTCGAAGGCGGCCGGACTGGACGGTATCTGCCTCTCCGAACACGATTTCTTCTGGAAGCCGGAGGACGTCGCGGCGCTGGCGAAGCGGCACGACTACCTGGTGCTCCCAGCGATCGAGATCAACACGGACGACGGTCATATTCTCGTCTACGGCCTCGCCAAATACGTGTACGGCATGCATCGCTCCCATGAGCTGGCCGACCACGTCGAGGAGGTTGGTGGGGCGATGGTGGCGGCGCACCCGTACCGGCGCCAAATGCCGTGGTACATCGAGAGCGAACGCGACTACGAGGAGGCGCTCGCCCGCGCGAGCCGTAATCCTGCGTATCGCTACTGCGCTGCGCTCGAGGCGATCAACGGACGCGGCACGGAAGAAGAGAACCACTTCTCGCAGCGGCTCTGCGATGTGATGAGCATGCGCGGTACCGCCGGCTCCGACGCCCACGCGCGCACGGACATCGGGCGCTGCGCGACCGAGTTCGAACGCGACGTGCACGATGTCGAAGAGCTTATCGCGGAGCTGAAGGCAGGTCGATTCCGGCCTGCCGACCTCTCACTCGTCCCTGCCAAATAGGCCACGCCGCGTGCGTTGACAGCTGAGGGCGACGCGTTATATGCTCTCAATCGCCTAACCTGCTGTTTACGCAAACGTAAGGGACTGCCCGCATCGCCTGCGGGCAAGGAGGTGGGAATGACCCAGCAAGAAGTACAGTCCGTGATTACGGACGAAATGCGCGCCAGCATCGGCAAGGAAAGCGAGCCGTCGACGCTGGAGGTGGATAAGACGGGCTGCCGCATGTTCGCACGGGCCGTCGGGCATAGCGACCTGATTTTCTACGACGAGGACTACGCGAAGTCGAAGGGCTACCGGAGCATCGTTGCGCCGCCGGGCTTCTTTGGCACGCGCACGTTCGCGCCGAGCGCAGGCGGTGCCGCGGGCCAAGGGCGGCCGGGCATGGGGTTCAGCATCCCGTATAAGCGGGTGCTGAACGGCGGCACGGAGATCGAGTACTACGGCACCGTCTGCGCGGGCGACGTGCTCGAGGCGCGCAATAAGATCACCGGCTTCAATGAGCGCTCCGGCAGCATGGGGCCAATGTTGATCACCAACCGCGAGACGACGTTCCGCAACCAGAAGGGTGAGATCGTCGCCGTCGAACGCGGCACGGTCATTCAATACTAGTAGCTGCAGACCTTCAGGTCTGCCAAGCAGTTAGCAGGGCGAAAGCCCTGCAGCTACCGAAGAAGGGAGCACGTGATGGCGCAGGTGTTTTTCGAAGACGTCAGCGAGGGTGAAGAGATCACCCCTCTCAAGAAGAACTGCTCGACGCAGCAGCTCGTGATGTGGGCGGCCGCGTCCGGCGACTTCTACCAGATCCATTACGATAAGGACTTCGCGAAGGGCACAGGCCTGAACGGTCTCATCGTCCACGGCGCGCTCAAGCACGCGTTCCTCGGCCAGCTGGTGCACGACTGGGCCGGCGAGAAGGGTCACGTCAAGAAGTTCGGCTGCCAGTACCGAAGCATGGACGAGCCGAACCAGGACATCACCTGTCGCGGCGTGATTACGAAGAAGTACTCGGAAGGCGCCAACAACTTCGTCGAGCTGGACATCTGGACTGAGAACCCGAAGGGCCAGAAGACGAGCCCCGGCGTCGCCGTCGTCACGCTCCCCACGCGCAACGGCAAGTAGCTCCGATGGCGGGCGCGCTCGAAGGCAAAGTCGCCGTTATCACAGGCTCCGGCCGGGGCATCGGCCGCGGCATGGCGCTGTTGTTCGCGCAAGAAGGCGCGAAGGTCGTCATCGTCGACCCCGGCGTGAACGTCGATGGCGGTGGCCACGACAACGGCCCGGCCGACCAGGTCGTCGCCGAGATCAAGTCGGCCGGCGGCGAGGCCGCTCCCTGCTACGAGTCGGTCGCGACCCTCGAGGGCGGTGAGAAGATCATCAAGACCGCGCTGGACGCCTTCGGCCGACTGGACATTCTGGTGAACAATGCGGGCATCCTGCGCGACCGGATGATCTTCAACATGTCGGAAGAAGAGTGGGACGCCGTTATTGCGGTGCACCTCAAGGGCCACTTCTGCTGTACGAAGCCCGCTTCGATCGTCTTTCGCCAGCAGCGCTACGGACGGATCATCAACTTCACGTCGGTGTCGGGGCTCGTTGGCATCGCCGGCCAGGCGAACTACGGCGCGGCGAAGTCCGGCGTGGCCGGCTTTACACGCGTCGTCGCGCGCGATCTGGGCCGCTACGGTGTGACGTGCAACGCGATCTCACCCGGCGCGGCGACGCGCATGACCGCCACGGTGCCGACAGAAGCACGACAGCGCGGCGCGCAGGCCGGCATCCAGCGTCCGCAGCAGCAAGCGCCCGTATCGCGCGACCCCGAGATGATCGCGCCCATGGCGGCGTATCTCGCCAGTGACGATGCGTGGAACATCAACGGCTACATCTTCGCGGTGGCCGGCGGAAGCGTATCGGTGCTCAACTCGCCATCGCCGATGCGCACGCTCTGGAAGCCCGCGATGTGGACCGTCGACGAGCTGGCGGAGCAGGTGCCGTCTCAGCTCATGGCGGGCATTGCGAATCCCGCCCCTCCCCCACCCGACCTCGAGATCCCGGGCCGGCCCGCCGCGGTGAGCCAGTCATGATCAAGGGAGTGCATGCGCTGTTCTACACCACCGACCCTGACGGAGCGCGAGCGTTCATTCGCGATAAGCTGGACTTTCCTTACGTCGATGCGTCCGGCGACGGCTGGCTCATCTTCGGATTGCCCGAAGGCGACGTCGGCTGTCACCCCTCCGACCACGCGTTCCACGGCGTGGCATTCTTCTGTGACGACCTCGATGCGACGATGAAGGAACTGACGTCGAAGGGCGT
>CAYZLC010000098.1:0-6734 GCA_964479365.1 uncultured Dehalococcoidia bacterium | reverse complement strand
AGTACCCGGACAGACCCTTCCTTCGTCAGGGTGACGCGTTTCAGGAGCGCCGCTAGTACGTTCCGGCGGCCTCGCGGATCCCCTGCACGTGCGGAGACCTGAGGAACGTCTCCCGCAGCGATTCGTCGTCGAGCCCCTTGGCCACGCCGTCGATGACCGCCATGGCTTCGCCGTAGGCCTGCTTCGCTTCGTCCGCGCGGCGCTGCGCCTTGCGCAAGTCGCCGAGCGCGACGTACGTCTTCCAGAGCTGCGGCGGGTTGCCGATCTCCTTCGCGATGCCCAGGGCAACGTCGATTTCTCGCTCCGCCTCCTTCAGCTTCCCTTGCGCGGTCAAGACCTGCCCCTTCAGACGACGCCCCTTGATGACGTTCTTGGGGCGGTTGCTGGACTCCGCGAGATTGATGCACTCCTCGGCCAGACCCAATGCCTTCTCGAGATCGCCGCGCACCAGCCACAGCTCGCCGTAGCTGTGGAAGAAGTGCTGTGAGTACAGCCACAGCGCAAAGTGCTCCATTGGCGTCGGGTTGCGCACCACCTTCTCCACCATCTGGTAGTACTTCTCCGCCTCATCCAACCGGCCCAAGGCCATCAAGCTATCGCCGGCGTTAAGCCGCGCGTTGCTCTCGATTTCTTGGTCCGGTATCCCGAGCGCAAGGGCCGCTTCCTCGGAGCGTTTGTTCCAGGGTAAAGCCTCCTCGTGGTTCTGGAGTTCGCCGAGCAACCAGCCGACGGTGTTCAGAGCGCGAGCCCGGAACAGCTGCTCACCCGCACGGTCGCAGGTGGCGAGGTGGTCGTTAAGTAGCGCCAACGCTTGCTGGTATTCCCCCATGAGCGCGCGGGTAATTGCCTCGGTCCAAAGTACGCCGACCTGTGTGAGGATATTCGCCTGCGCAGCCGAACGCCAGCGGCCGATGTGCTCCAGTGTGCTTGGGAATTCGGCGCGCCACTCGCGGCGAATGCCCTCCATAAACGCCCACCAAGACACGGCGGTGGCGTCGCCCACCTCCGGAACCGTAGCGTCCGCCTCGAGCATATGCGGTTGCGATTCTTGAGTCCTGCCGAAGATCAGCAGCCCGGATCCCAGCCAGAAGACAGCCAGGGCGCGGACATCGTCGTAGCCCTCGTCTCCAATCGCCACCGCTTCGCGAAGCGTGTCGATACTGGTGTCGATTTCATGTGCAAACAGCTCCATGCAACCGCGCATCGCCAGCGCGACGCCCTCCAGGCGCCGGTCCCCACAGGCTTCCGCGAGTCCCCGCGTCTGATTGAAGTCCGTGATAGCCCCATCCAGTGCGCCTGTGGCGAAGTTCAGGTGTCCACGTTTTTCAGCGATTGCCGCGCCCGTCGCTATCACTTCGCCACCGAGCTTCTCGCACAGTTCGATCGCCCGCGCGTAGTAGTCCAGCGCCTCCTGGTTGGCATAGGCGGCGGCGGCCTTGTCGCCGGCTTTGTCCAGGTAGTCCAGCGCCTTCTGCCACTCCTGCCCCTCGTAGTAGTGGTACGCCAGTGCCTCGTACTGCTCCGCCAGGCGGTCCGGATACAGTTCCTCGATGGCGGCGCCTACCATGCGGTGCAGGTTCTTACGCCGCTCCAAGAGAAGCGTGGAGTACGCGACGTCATGCGTTAGCGCGTGCTTGAACATGTACGCCAGTTCGGGGAAGTACGCCTTCTCGTAGATCAGCTCGAGCTGCTTCAGTTCCGAGAGCAGGTCATCCAGCCCGAATTCGACGTCCGAAATGCGGTCGAGCAGCCGCACCGTGAACTCGCGGCCGATGACGGATGCCAGCTGGATCGCCTCCTTCGCCTCCTGCTCCAGCCGGTATATTCGGCTAAGGATGACTTCCTGGATCGTATCGGGAACACGCACTTCGTCCGCCGGGCGCTCCAGCGTACAGACCCCGGCGCTCGTGCGCAGGACCCCCGATTCAAGGAGCGATTTGGTGACCTCTTCCACGTAAAACGGGTTGCCTTCGCCTTTGCCTGTGATCAGGCTGCGCACCTGCTCGGGCAGCGCGGTCACTTCCAGGATCCTTTCCGCGATCGCGCCGCTCTCTTCCGCCTGCAGATGGCTCAAGGAAACACGACTGTAGTACGTGCGATCACCCAGCGAGTGCGCGTAGCCGGGGCGGTAGGTGAGGAACATGAGGACAGGCAGGGACTGGGTGGCGTCCACCATCGCCGCCAGCGCCTCTTCGGACTTCTCGTCCACCCAGTGCAAGTCCTCGACGACGATCACGAGCAGACGCTCCCGGGTCTGGATAAGGAGGGCCCGTACCGCGTCCAGTATCCCGGCCCTGCGCTCCATGGGGTCCATGGTGGAGACGGCTTCATCCCCGGGGTCCACGCTCAAGAGATACTTCAGGTAAGGGATCGTCTTGCGCGTCGCCTCGTCCCATCCGGTCGTACCGGCATCCACTCGGGCGATGATCTGCTCCTCGCTGTCGCTCTCCTCAACTCCAAAGTTCTGCTTAATCAGATCGTTTATCGGGAGGAATGGAATGCGTTTGCCGTACGAGATGCAGTGCCCCTCCAGCCAGGTGAGAGGCTCATCGAGGACTGAGCGGCGAAATTCGAACAGCAGTCGCGACTTCCCAAGCCCCGCCTCACCGGTTACGAACACGACCTGGCCCCGTCCGCGCTTAGCCTGATCGAAGTAGCCGCGAAGGACGGTCAGCTCCTGGGCGCGGCCAACGAACGGAGTCAGCCCCCGTTCCGCCTGCGCCTGAAGGCGTGTGCGTACGGCGGCTTTCTCCCGGACAGCTCTGTAAGCGATGACGGGCGCGGATTTGCCCTTGACCATGAGAGCGCCAAGCGGCTCGCATTCGAAGTAGTCGCCGGCCTGGCGGTACGTGTCTTCGGTGAGATAGACCGATCCCGGCTCCGCCAGCTCCTCCATTCTCGATGCCAGGTTCACGGTATCGCCCAGCGCCGTGTAGTCCATATCCAGATTGTCGGAGATCTTGCCGACGACTACGGGGCCCGTGTTTATCCCGACCCTGAAGCGGCAATCGATTGGATGTCGCTTGTTAACCTCTTCCGAATAGTCAGCGAGTGAAGCCTGCATCTCGAGAGCCGAGGCCACCGCCCGCCGGGCGGCGTCCTCGTGCGCGATCGGCGCGCCGAAAAGCGCCATGACGCCGTCGCCCGTGAAGTTCGTGATCGTCCCTTCGTAGTGGTGGACAGCGTCCATCATGCGGGCAAGGCAGCCCTGCATCAGTCCGTATACCTCTTCGGCATCGATTCGCTCGGACAGCGGCGTGAAGCCCATCGCATCGGAGAAAAGCACCGTCACCGTCCGCCGCTCGCCTTCAAGGGCCGCGCGGTCGCGGAGGATCTTCTCGGCCAGGTGTTTCGGGGTGTACGAGAGCGGATTTGGTGGTGCAGGCGTCTCCGCCGTGTCTGGCGTCAGCCGCCGGCCACACCCGGCGCAGAAGGAGCTATCGGCGCGGTTGCTCCGTTGGCAGTCCGCGCAAACGATCTCCAGCCGAACGCCGCACTTGTTGCAAAAGGCGGCGTCAGCGGCGTTTTGGTGTGCGCATGAAGGGCAGTTCAACGACAGGTTCCTCAGCGAATCGTTCGGCAGTGACCAAATCGTCCACAAACGCAGTCGGGATTGTCAACCTGAGCCGCGGAAACGGCCGGTGCGCGTCCACGTGCCGCGCGTCTACACCCGGGCACTCGCCTTTACTCGCTTACCAGCGCGAGCCGGGCGGGCACGCCGCTTCGGTGCGTGGCCGTCGTACCAGGCGATGATTCGCCTCGCGTGATCGATGATCTGCGACGGCGCGTGCGTGTTGTACGTGTGGAAGCCGCCCGGATAGCGGACGAACTCCACCTCTTTGCCCAGCAGCTTCAATGTCTGGAATATCTCCTCGGACTGGCCCATCGGGCAGCGCAGATCGCCCTCGTGGTGCAGCAGCAGCACCGGCGTGCTAACGTTCGACAGATAGGACACCGGAGAGCGCGTCCGGTACTCGTCCGGATCATCCAGCGGGGTCCCACCGATTTCATGCATATCGAAGAGCGGGATGTCGCCCGTGCCGAACATGCTCACCTGATTCGCTACCGGCGCGCCGATCACCGTCGCCTGAAAGCGGTCAGTGTGACCTACGGCCCACGTGCTCATGAACCCGCCATAGGAGTAGCCGCCGATGTAGAGCCGCTGCGGATCAGCCACGCCCCGCGCGACTAGTTCATCGACGCCGGCCATGATGTCCTCGAAGTCGCGCCCGCCCCAATCGCGGACCACGGCTTCGCTGAACGCCTCCCCGTACGTCGTACTGCCCCGCGGGTTGGGGAGCAGCACGACATAGCCCGCGGCCGCGAGCGATTGGAGTTCGATCCAGGCGCGGCACCCCGGATGATAACCGTGCGGGCCCCCGTGCACATTCACAGCGAGCGGATAAGGGCGTCGACGTTTGTAGTCGCGCGGATAAAGCACGAACGCCTCGATTTCAAGGCCGTCCGGCGCGCGGTACGTGAGGCGCTCCAACCGCCCGGTATCGACCGTGCGCCGGAGCCCATCGTTCGTGTGACTGAGGTTGACCTCGCGGCTGCGCCCATTCAGCGCGGAAGTGTATAGCTCCCACGGTTGCGTGAGCCAGACGGCCGACAAGGCTACCTTACGGCCATCCGGAGACAGTGCGAAAGATTCGATCTGGCGCTCGCCGTCGAGGACCTTGCTCACAGACCCGTTGGCGATTCCGGCGCGGTAGAGCGCCATTGTGCCCCGGTCTCCGGCGATGAACAAGAGTGTGTCGCCGCCTGCCCATTCGAAGGCGCGGCCGCCGGTCGGGGGCCAGCCTGCGACCGGGCGGTCGATCGGCGCACTGACTGAGCGCGCCACTCCGCCCTGCGCCGGCACCACCATCAAGTGGATGTTCTTCGCCGAGCCCTCATCACCGTGCTCATGTCCGACGAAGGCGATGTGGCGTCCGTCCGGGGACAACGCCGGGCTGACCGCGGCGCCGCGGCTCTGTGTCAGCTTTCGCGCACGCCCGCCCCCTGCCGGTACCACCCACAGGTCTGACCGCCATTGCCGCTGATGGCGCTCCGGCTCACGGTCAGACACGAAGGCGATCGTCTTCCCGTCCGGCGACCACGCTGGCTGATCGTCGTACCAGTCGCCGTCCGTGGTCTGTTTTTCATCGCCGGTTGCGACATCGATGGTGAAGATGTGTGTCCGGCGCTCGTCAAAGAAGCCGATGCCATCCAGTTTGTAACGCAGGTCGCGTATCACGCGCGGGGCCGCTTTCTCGATCGGGCTCCGCTCCTTCGACTCCTTGTAGTCGCCGGTGCGCGCCATGTATGCCACTCGCTTGCCGTCCGGCGACCACGCGGGGTTGGAGATACCGTGCCTGGCCTTTGTCACCTGCCTCGCTTCGCCGCCGCCGAGCGGCGCGACGAAGAGTTGGTTCTTCTCTCCGCGGTCGGAAACGAAGGCGAGGTGTCGCCCATCGGGAGACCATCGGGGGCTGTGGTCTTTGTTCCCCTGCGTGAACCGCCGCGCGGGTGCGCGGCCATCCAGAGGCGCCAGGTACACGCTCATCCGCGTCTCGTCCGCATCCTTGTCCGCCCAGGTGACCACGTACGCGACCTGCTTGCCATCAGGGGAAATCTGGGGGTCTACGACGGTACGCAGGGTGTAGAGGTCTTTGGGGCGGACCCCGCGCTTTGTGGTCTTCGGCATCATACCCTCCTTCTCTTGGTTCTCGTCCTCACGTGGCGACCCTGACGACACTAAACGAGCAGCATCGGCAGCCGCTTGAGCCCTCGAAACCCCGGTACCCTTCGCCATTCCAGCGGCGACTCCGCTAGCCGCATCTTCGGAAAGCGGTGCACCATGGTACTGACGGCTATCTGCGCCTCCGCCCGTGCCAGGGGGGCGCCGAGACAGTAGTGGACGCCGCCGCCGAAGGAATGGTGGCTGGTGTTCGCCCGAGTTATGTCGAACCGTTCAGGCTCCGCATAGACCGCGGGGTCGTGGTTGGCGGCCCCCAGGATCGGCGTTACGGACTGCCCGGCGGCGATCTCCCGGCCGGCGATCACCGCATCGTGCGGTGGCGTCGGCCGGACATGATCACCGGGCTGTCATAGCGCAGCATCTCCTCGACCGCGTTCTTGATCAGCGATGGATCATCCTGGAGTTTCCGCAGTTCGTCTGGGTTCTGTAGAAGCGCCAGCACCCCGTTTCCGATGAGGTCGGTTGTCGTCAAGTTCCCTGCCGCTAGGAGTAGGCTGCACATCGTGACAATCTCGTCGTCACTCAGCTGGTCTCCGCCCTCTTCCGCGTGCACGAGCCGGGTGATCAGATCGTCGCGGGGCTTCTCCCGCCGCTGCTCGACGGCCCGGCGCAGATAAGCGTCCAGCGCCGCGCTCGCTTCGTTCACCAGCTCGCGTTCTTCCGGGGTCAGCAGCGGGTTGAAGTTCATCACGCCAAGGTCAGACCAGCGCTTGAAGTCCGCCCGGTGCGCCGGATCGACCCCCAGCATCTCGGCGATCACAATCGTAGGCAGCGGCCCCGCGAACGACTCGATCAGATCGATTTCGCCTGCCGCATCCATTGCGTCCAAGAGTTCATCTACGATCTCCTGGATGCGCGGCCGCTGCTGCTCGACCGCCCTGGCGGTGAACGCCTTGCTCACCAGCCCGCGCAGGCGCGTGTGATACGGCGGGTCCGAAAAGAGCATGCTCGGCTGCCGGTCGCGGTCGGCGAAGACGAACATCGCCTCGAA
>CAYZLC010000097.1:0-6787 GCA_964479365.1 uncultured Dehalococcoidia bacterium | reverse complement strand
AGCGCCTGATCGACGAGTACGACGCGAAGGTGCCGCCGCTGCGGACGTTCATCCTGCCCTCGGGGTCACAGGCGGGTGCGACGCTGCACTTGTGCCGGACGGTGTGCCGCCGGGCGGAGCGAGCGGTCGTGCGGCTGTCGCACGACGAGCCGGTGAACCCGGAGCTACTGCGTTACCTGAACCGCTTGTCTGATTTACTCTTCGTGCTCGCGCGATACGTGAACAAGGCGGCGCGGAAGCCCGAGACGCCGTGGCGGAAGGGATGAGCCGGAGGTGGAGGTCAGTGGTCAGATGTCGGATTCGGCAGGTCGGCGGATGTAGGACGACGTTCGCCTCTGACCTCCTACTTCTGACTTCCCACTTCCGGCTATGATCCCCGTCTCTGACGAGCCGCGGGCGCGCACGGTCCCGTTCGTGAACGTGGCGCTGATCATCGCCTGCGTGCTCGTCTTCCTCTATGAGTTGACTCTGTCCGAGTTCGACCTCAACCTCTTCTTTCGCGACTATGGAGTCATACCGGCGCAGCTCGTAGACTGGCTGGAGGATCCGTCCGGTCTAGACGAGCCAGCGACCGTTATCACGTCGACGTTCGTGCACGGGGGGTTCCTGCACCTCGCCGGCAACATGATGTACCTCTGGGTGTTCGGAGACAACGTCGAGGATGCGTTAGGTCACATTCTTTACGCTCTGTTCTATTTCGCCGCCGCTGTGGGCGCCGTCGCGGTCCAGGTGGCGGTCGATACGGATTCGGTGGTCCCGATGGTGGGCGCGAGCGGCGCGATCTCGGGGGTAATGGGCGGATACTTCGTGCTCTACCCCAAAGCGCGGGTGACTGTGCTGTTCGGGTTCTTCCTGGTGCCGGTCCCAGCGTTGGTGCTGATCGGGTTCTGGTTCGTGCTTCAGCTCCTGACCGGCTTCGCGACCGTCGGCACAGCGGAAGGTGCCTCGGAGGGCGTCGCGATCTGGGCGCACGTCGGCGGCTTCGTCACGGGGCTTGTTATCGTGCTTTTGATGCGGCCGTTCATCCGAGTGCAGTCGGTGCGGCATCAGCCGCGGATGTGGTAGCGCCGTTCATCAACGACCGGCGGCACAAGACCTCAACGCCGAGAACGAGAGAGTGCGGAAGAGTTCGCCACCGTCGACACTCCGTCGTGTGACATAGCATTGTTCTCGGGTTGACAGCCGGCGCTCGCAAACGATACCATCGGCTCGTAAACTGAATAGCAGCGCGCTCATCCAGAGCGGTGGAGGGAACGGCCCTTGGAAGCCCGGCAACCGCTCCGATTCGTCGGAGAACGGTGCCAACTCCGGCCCCGTCCTGAGCAAAGTCGAAGGATCGGGGACAGATGAGAGCGAGGTCAAGACTTCTCCACCGCGAGAAGTTTTTTTATGCCCGCGGAGGCAACAGAGACGACAAAAGAAACTCTTCTGCCGATAAAGTGGCTCCCCGAAGGTAAGGTCTGCTTCCTCGATCAGACTCGCCTACCGCACGAGGAGACCTGGATCGAGACCGGCGACTACGGGGACATCGCCGAAGCGATACGCCGCCTCCAGGTGCGCGGGGCGCCCCTCATTGGCGTCGCCGCCGCCTACGCCCTCGCGCTCGCCGCCGCAGCCGGCGAGGACGTCCAGCGTGCCGCCGACGAACTGCGCGCCACTCGCCCTACCGCCGTGAACCTCGGGTGGGCGCTCAACCGCTGCCTGCGCGTGATCGATGGCCTCATTGACCCGGCAGAGATCAGGAAACGCCTGACGAAAGAGGCGATCGCAATTCACAACGAGGATGTTGCAGCCAACCGCCGCATTGGCGAGCACGGGGGCAAGCTTCTCGGAAACGACGCCACCTCTATACTGACGCACTGCAACGCGGGCGCTCTTGCCACCGGCGGCTACGGCACGGCCCTCGGTGTCATCCGCTGGGCGCACAGCGCCGGATGTCCACTTTCGGTGTACGTGGGCGAGACGCGACCGCTTCTACAGGGCGCGCGCCTGACTGCCTGGGAACTTCAGCGCCATGGCATCCCATGCACAATCATCGTAGACAGCGCCGCCGGGTCCTACATGCGTCGCGGTGAGATCGATGCCGTTATCACCGGCGCCGACCGCATCGCGGCCAACGGCGATGTCGCCAACAAGATCGGCACCTACCAACTCGCCGTCCTCGCCGGCGCCAATAACATTCCCTTCTACGTCGCCGCGCCCACCAGCACTATCGACCTCTCGCTTGCGTCCGGTGACGAGATCCCCATTGAACAGCGCTCGCCGGACGAAGTCACCTCCCTTCGTTCCGAGCGTCTCGCGCCGGTTGGCATGGCCGTCCAGGCCGAAAACCCCGCCTTCGACGTGACTCCGAACACGTACGTGACCGCCATCATCACTGAGAACGGCGTAGCAAAGCCGTCGTACGTAGAGAGTCTGCGCCGAGTGTGCCGCGCCGAGGTGCCTGTCAGTGGCTGATCAGCAGATTCGCGCCGCCGTCATCGGCGGCAGTGGCTTCTACCAGATGGATGGCCTCTCCGACACCGAAGAACTGCGTGTCGACACACCCTACGGCCCAACCAGCGACGTCATTGTCGCCGGAACGCTGGACGGCCAGCGCATAGCCTTTCTGCCGCGACACGGCGCCGGACATCGCATTCTTCCCTCCGAGTTGCCCGTGCGGGCGAACATCCACGCCCTGAAGCAGCTGGGCGTCGACTTCATCATCTCCGTGAGCGCGGTCGGCAGCCTCCGCGAGGAGATCGAGCCGCTGCACATGGTCATACCTGATCAGCTGATCGATCGTACACGCGGCCGCCCTTCTACCTTCTTCGGGGACGGGCTCGCCGCTCATATCGGCTTCGCCGACCCCTTCTGTCCGCGCCTTCGCGACACGTTGTTCGGCTGCACACGCGAATCGGGGGCGGTCGTACACGAGGCGGGGACCCTGGTCGTGATTGATGGCCCGGCCTTCTCGACGCGCGCCGAATCGAACCTGTATCGCTCGTGGGGCGGTACCGTCATCGGGATGACCGCGCTCCCCGAGGCCAAGCTCGCCCGCGAGGCGGAGATCTGCTACGCAGTGCTTGCCTGCTCGACGGACTACGATGTGTGGCATGATACCGAGGCAGACGTCACGGCCGATATGATCGTCGCCAACCTCATGCGCAACGTCGAGACTTCCCGCCGAGCGGTGCGGCTCGCGCTCTCACGCCTACCCGCCGTGCGCGACTGCATCTGCGCGGACGCGTTGCGCGACGCAATCGTCACAAACCTTGGCGTCGTCCCTGGGGAGACGAAGGTGCGCCTGGCGCCCATCATTGCTAAGTACCTGCTGCAAAAGGCAACGACAACATGACTGCCACGCTTTCCCGGGAACGCGACAGCTCCCGCTCTCTCTACACCATCGAGCGCATCGCGGACCGCGATGTCATCCGCGAGCTACTCCTGCCGGATTCGGCCTACTCCGCCTATGCCCTGGCCCAGCTCGAACCGCCCCTCTTCCGGCTTGCCGAGTGGTATACCGCAACCGGCCACAACGGACGCGCGCTGCTTCTGCACTCGCGAGGTGGCCTCGGGCGCGCTCTCTTCACCATGGGCGATCCGGACGCGCTCGACGCGCTTCTCCGCCTGCACCCCGGACCGCGATTCAGCTTCGGCAGCCTGCGTCCGGACCACCGCCGGACCGTCGAGAAGTACTTCATCTTTACCCGCCCACAGACGATGCTCCGCATGTCCGTCTCGGCTGCCGCCTTGAAACCGCTGGAGCGCGAGGCCGTCCGCCTCACCGGCCGCCACGTCGCCGCCATCAACCGGCTTTACGCGACAGAAGGCGGCTCCTCGACCTACCAGCCGCGACACATCGAAGACGGCGTTTACTACGGCGTCTTCATCGACAACTTCCTCATTTCGATAGCGGGAACACATGTCGTCTCGCCCTCTGAAGGCGTCGCCGTCGTCGGCAACGTCTTCACCCATCCGCTGTACCGCGGCCAGGGGCTCGCTACCGTCTCCACCAGCGCCACTACGGCGGCCCTGCTGGAGCGCTGCCCTTTAGTCGTTCTGACGGTCGAGAGCGAGAACGAGCCCGCCGTGCGGGTGTACCGCCGCCTCGGCTACGAGACGCAGTGCACACTTCACGAGACGCCGCTCATCCGCAGGGAGCCGGTCGGCGCCCTGAGCTTCCTCCGGCGAGTGACCGCCGGCTGGCGCGGTCGCAAAGAAGGAAAGGAGATCGTATCGCGATGACTAAGCATATCGGAATCGTACTGTTTCCCAACTTCGAGGACCTGGACGCTATCGGTCCCAAGGAAGTGTTCGGCATGTTCGCCATGTCGTCCGCCGGCGAGTGGAAGGTCGTCCTCGTCTCGCAGGACGGCGCGCCCGTCCGAAGCTTCCTCGGCACGCACATCCAGGTAGACCATAGCTTCGACGACTGTCCACCTCTGGACGTGATCCTTGTGCCGGGCGGGATGGGAACGCGCACCGAGGTCAACAACGCGAAGCTCATCGACTTCGTTCGCAGGCAGGGTGAGGAGGCGCAATACGTCACCTCCGTCTGCACCGGAGCGATGGTGCTCCACTACGCCGGCTTCCTCGCGGGAAGGAACGCCACGACCCACTGGGGAGCAATCGAAGAGCTGCGCGCGCTCGGTGATGTGACTGTTACCGAAGGCGAACGCTGGGTCCAGGACGGCAACGTCCTCACCTCCGCCGGCGTTTCCGCCGGGATCGATATGGCGCTCTACCTCGTCAGTCTGCTCAAGGACCCCGCCATGGCAAAGGGCGTTCAGCACATGATGGAATACTACCCCAAGCCGCCCGAATTCGCCGAGGCCAAGGCATGACCTTTTCGATCGCGGCCCGCTGTCCCCGCACCGGCATGCTCGGCGTTGCGACTTCCAGCAAGGCGCTTTCCGCCGGTGGGCTCGTTCCATATTGCGGTGCAGGCGTTGGAGCCATCGCCAGCCAGTCGTTCGTCAACCCGTATCTTGGCATCGACGGCCTCGTCCTCCTGGAGCAGGGCCTTCCCGCGGAGCGCGCGCTCGAGCGCCTGATCGCGGACGATCCCGGCCGCGAGCTCCGGCAGCTCGCACTCGTGGACAAGGAGGGCCGCACAGCAGCCTACACCGGAGACCGGTGCATCTCCTGGGCCGGCAACGTTTCCGGCGCCGGCTACGTCTGCCTCGGCAACATCCTCAAAGGCCAGGAAGTCGTGCAGGCGATGGCCCGCGCCTTCGAGACGACACTCGTCGAAGAGCTTCCCGAGCGCTTGATTCAGGCCCTCGAAGCCGGTCAGGACGCCGGCGGCGACCGCCGTGGCCGCCAGTCGGCCGGCATCGTGGTTGTCGGCGAGGAGGCCTACCCATGGTGCGACCTGCGTGTAGACGACCACCCCGATCCCGTGCCCGAACTACGGCGCGTCTTCGAGGTCTACAAGCGCGAGGAGATTCCGTTCCTTCAGATCATGCCCCGCCGTGATGATCCCGTCCCCGATTGGCGGACCGCAGTCAGGTTGCACGAGATGATCGAAGAGTCCTTGCGAGAAGAGCAGCTAGCAACGAAGGAGAGCTGATGGTCAAGCCCGCGATCGACTACGACGTCAAAGACCTGGCTTTGGCAACCGCGGGCAATAACCGCATCGAGTGGGCCGCCCGCGAGATGCCGGTCATTCGCCTCATACGCGAACGCTTCGCGAAGGAACGCCCGTTGGAGGGTCTGCGCGTCTCCGCCTGCCTGCACGTCACGACGGAGACCGCCAACCTGATGCTCGCCCTGCGCGACGGCGGCGCGGACGTCGCCCTTTGCGCCAGCAATCCGCTCTCCACGCAGGACGACGCTGCGGCTGCCCTCGTGGCAATGCACGGCATTCCAGTCTTCGCTGTCCGCGGTGAGGATGACGCGACCTACTACCGGCACATTCACGCTGCCCTCGCCCACAAGCCACAGGTGACGATGGACGCCGGCGCAGACCTCGTGACCACCCTCCACAAGGAGCGGCGCGAGCTGCTCGACACCGTCATCGCCGGCACCGAGGAGACGACAACGGGCGTCATCCGTCTGCGCGCCATGGCGCGCGACGGCGCCCTCGCCTACCCGATCATCGCAGTCAATGAAGCGGACACGAAGCACTTGTTCGACAACCGCTACGGCACAGGCCAGAGCACCATCGACGGCATCACGCGCGCCACCAATATTCTCTGGGCCGGAAAGAATGTCGTTATTGCTGGCTATGGCTGGTGTGGAAAGGGTGTCGCCCTACGCGCCCGCGGACTCGGTGCGAAGATCATCGTCACGGAGATAGACGCGGTCCGCGCGCTCGAAGCGGCTATGGACGGCCACCAGGTGATGAGCATGGACGAGGCCGCCCGCATCGGCGATATCTTCATCACACTCACCGGCGATGTTAACGTACTCGACCGCCGCCACTTTGATGCGATGAAGGACGGCGCGATCGTCGCCAACAGCGGCCACTTCAATGTCGAGATCAACATTAAGGCCCTCGAGGCGATGAGCGAATCGAAGCGCCGCGTGCGCCAGGAAGTGGACGAGTACCACCTGATGGACGGCCGCAAGCTCTACCTGCTCGGCGAAGGGCGCCTCATCAACCTCGCCGCCGCCGAAGGCCACCCCGCCAGCGTCATGGACATGAGCTTCGCCAACCAGGCGCTCGCCACCCACTACATCGCTACCCGTGACGAGCGCCTTCCGGTAGACGTCTACGACGTGCCGCGGGAGATCGATCAGGAAGTCGCGCGCCTCAAGCTCGCCTCCATGGGCATCACCATCGACGAGTTGACGGACGAAC